>DATKHY010000002.1 GCA_035544215.1 Candidatus Binatia bacterium
GCCGTTCCACCCGATTCCGGGTATCTCGTCGGCGCAGTACGACCTGTCGCTGGAGCACCACTTCCGTGGGACGGACGTGAGCATGAAGCTGACGCCGTTCTACACGTGGGTCAACCAGTGGCAGCAGCAGACGTTCATCGGAGCCGCCTTCGTCACGCAAGTGCCGGTCGGAGTGAACCGCAACTACGGCGTGGAGTTCCAGTTGAACAAGGGTGACTTCACCCGCAACGGACTCTCCGGCCAGCTGGCCTTCACGTACACCAACTCGAAGGTCCAGTTCCAGAACGAGGGCTTGTCGACGGGCGGCATCGTTCCCAACGAGATCGGCACCCTCAACCAAGCCATCGCGGCGTATAACACGCTGACCAAGGCGGGCGGCGGCAGCCTGTGCTACCAAAACGCGCAGCCGGCTCCGTGCACCGCCAAGCCGATCCAGTGCGGAACGAGTTCCCATCCGGTCACCTGCGATCCGATCCTCAATCCGTACTACAACAAGCCGTCGCAAGGACTGCTCGATCCCAACGGCTGGTACAATCCGTGGACCACCGCGATCGCTCCCAACTTGAACTCGGCGCTCGCGAGCTACATCTCGCCGTACGTGGCGTCGCTGATCCTCAACTACCGACAGAACAAGCTGGCGATCACGCCCAGCTTCGTGTTCCAGTCCGGCGGCTACTACGGTGGACCGCTCGACATCACGGGTCAGGATCCGCGTGCGTGCGCGATGAACTCGGGCGCTACCGGGATCACCAAGGTCTCGCCCAAGACCAATCCGTTGCAGTGTAACTACCTCACTTCAACCTCGATCGGGACGGGCGTCCTCGGATATCTCTACATCCCCAATCCGCAGACCGGGTCCTTCGCGGGGCCGGGCCAGTTCCAGAACCCGTCGATCATCGTAGGCAACCTCCAGGTTTCCTACGACGTGAGCCCGCGGATCAAGCTGACCGTGCTCGGCGCGAACCTGTTCCACGCCTGCTTCGGCGGCTCGTCGGAGCCGTGGACCCAGGCGAACCAGCCGGGATTTGCGGTGTGCGGATACTCCGCGGCGGGTGGACCGTTCAACACGACGATCTACCCGAGCAACTTCTACAACGGCACCAGCATCTACGACTTCGCAGCCAACAAGGTGCACCCGCTCTACACGCAAAGCTACTATCCGGCCGGGGCCGGCAACAACGGAGCTCTCGGCGGTTTGCCGCCTCCGTTGAACGTCTACTTCAACGCAAGCGTGAAGATCTAAGCAGAACGTCTTGGCTTAGCTAGGGAAACAGGGACGCGGCCTCTGAACGGGGTCGCGTCCCTTCATCAATATGGAGAGCCGCATGAGAAAGCAGCATCGTTTACACTTCGCCGCAGCGGCTTCGCTGTTGCTCGCGGCGTGCTCGCCGATCGGAGGTTCTCCGCTGACCGCGGGACCAGGCAGCGCGTTGCGCGCATCGAGCGCTTCGAGTCCGGCGATTTACGCGTACTCTCCCGATAAGGCGTTGGTGGCCTCGTATTCTGCGGGCGCCCAAGGGCGCACGCGGCCGAACTCGCTGCTCGAGGGATCGGCTACGCAGCTTTCGACCGGCAACGGCATGGCGATCGGTAGCGATGGCACGATCTACGTCGTGGTATATGATGCCGGGTCGAGCCACGGTCCGCTGAAGTTGCTCGTCTTCCCGCCGAACGCGCACGGGAATGCGGCGCCTGAGCGTACCGCGGTGTTGCGCGGACCGGTCTTGCCCGGCCACGCTACCGGACTGGCGCTGGACGGGCATGGAAACTTTTGGCTGTCGGCGATCGGAAAACTCTTGCGCTATCCTACGTCCGCGCAAGGTCGCGTGCGGCCAAACGCCTCGATTGCGCTGGAGCTCGATACGCCCGACGGCTACATGCCGGCGCACTCCGACAACGTCGCACTCGACACCGCCGGGAACGTTTATTGCTCCTGCACCGTCGTGTATCGAGGAGCCCAGGCTATCGGCGTGTCCGAATACGCGCTCACCTCCGGGAGGGCGACGCTGGTTCGCAGCTTCTATGACTTCACTCTTCCGGAGGTGCCGCCCAGCAGCATCGCGATCGACGCCGCAGGGACGATCTATCTCGCCTCGTCGCTGCCGAATACCGGCGTGTTCGCATACGGCCCGAAGACCGGTTCCGGTCACGTAACACCCACGCGCAGATTCGCCTGGGGGTCGGGCGTCAGCATCCATTCGATCGCGACCGACGCCGCCGGCGACGTTTACGCCGGAGCGGGCTCGCGAATCACGGTGCTCGGCCCGAGGTCAAACGGACACGTGCGACCGCTGCGGACGATCGCCGACCCGCGTCATCTCGAATACGTCAGCGATACCTATGGCACGCTGCTGAACGTTCGCTAGTAGGGGAGCTAGCCGATCTTCTTGTGCGGGCGGCAGAGCTGGTTTCGCACGTCGCCGAACGTCTGTCGCAGGCGGCGGTTTCGCATCGGCGGCTGGAGCAGCGGAGACGCCAGCATCGCCGGAAACGCGAGGTCGTTCAACGCGATCGCACGCTCCGTCAAACGCAGTGCTTCGTCGGGCCGGCCCAGCGCGATGTGCACTTGGGCGATGCAGTGCGGCTCGACGATCTCACGAGCGGACCGGTCCTGCAGCTCCTTGAGGAGCCGGGACGCGCCCAAACGATCGCCCATGTAAGCGTAGATGCACGCGCGGCGGCTGAGGTTCGCGGGCGTGTCGGGAAGATGTTCGAGGTCCTGCAATGCCAGGTCGAAGCGGCCGTCGGCGGCATAGACTTCGCACCTTCCCTGGCGCGCTATCCGGCACGCCGGCTCGATCTCGAGAATTTCGGAATACGACGCTATGGCGTTCGCGAGATCGCCCTGAAGCGCCAACGCGTTGGCGAAGATGCCGTGCGCCGCGACGTCCGTTGGGGCGAGCGCGACGGCCCGCTTCGCGTTTGCTAGGGCGGATTCGGGCTCGCCGCGCCACGCTTGGATGAACGAGCTGAGCTGATAGACCCCCGCCTCGCCCGCATCGAGAGATGCGGCGCGGTCCAGCGTGCGTTCCGCCGCGCCGACGTCCCACTGCGCCAGTTGAATCTCGGCGAGCACGCACTGCGCGAGCGCGGACGAACGATCGAAATCGATGGCCTTAGCGATCGCCGCGCGAGCACGCGGGAGCACCCGATCCCAAGTGGCAAACGCGTAGAACGCCAAGTTCGCGTATACGCCGGCCAATCCCAACCAGGCGGGTGCAAACGTGGGATCCGAACGTAAGGCTGCGTTGAAGTGTCGCAGCGCGAGCTTGAGGCTGGCGCGGTCACGTTTGTCCGCGTATGCAATGCCGATGAGGTAATTCCGCCACACGCGCGGTTCGCCGCGCTGCGAGGGCTCGCCGAGCGCGATTGCCGTCGGCGCTTGCTCCGTCTCCGGATCGCGCGTGACCGGCGCGACGAAGCGGTAGCCCTGGCGCGGAATCGTGAGGATGTACTCGTGACTCTTCGCCCTCTCGCGGAGAGCTCTTCGCAGCATCCAAACGTGCTGCACGATCGTTGCATCCGAGACGTCCTCGTGCTGCCACACCTCGGAAATGAGCTCTTCCTTCGAAACCGTCGCGCCGGCGGCGCGCACCATGCACTGCAGCACGCCGAACGCCTTCGCCGAGAGCGGGATGATGCGTTCTGAGTCGATCAACAAACGCCGATCGACGTCGAGACGATAGTTTGCGAACCGAAAAACCGCCATCCTGCGTTCTTAGCGCGCAGACGCTGCCTAGCGTGACGGCGCGCTACGGTCCGACGGCATGCGAGATCTCCTCGAAGCGCGGCCGGTCGGCGATGCTCTCGAACCAGGGCAGGCTCTTGAGGAACAGCAGCGCGGGCTCCCGTCGCTCGAAGGCCTGGCCGAGATGACGCAGCGCGTCGTCGCTGCGACCAAGACCCGATGCTACGATTGCGAGGTTCCAGGGCACGATGTACTCGGTGCCCGCGATGCTCTGCAGGTTGACATAGATCTGTTCCGCGAGGAGCGTCTCGCCGCAGTCGGCGTATGCCCGCGCCAAGAGCGGGAGTCTGAAGCGCGGCTCTTCGGAGCGCTCCCGGTGCAGCACGAGGAGGTCGGAAAGCGCCTCCTGGGGCTGGCGATCGAGGAGAAGAGCTTGAGCGCGGTAGCGCCTCGCGAGCTGGAGGTCGCCGTCGGTCTCCAAGAGCTTCGACAGGCAAGCGATGGCGGCCGCGTACTCGCATGCGTGAGTCAGCGCGACGCCCAGCGACAGCCGGCGCGACAGCGACGACGGCTCTGCCATCAGCGCGCGCTTCGCCTCGTAGACGGCCCGATCGTATTCGCCCGCGCAGATCGCGTGCTCCGTGACGGTGGCGCGAACGACCGATGAGTTCGGATTGAGGCGCAGCGCTAAGTCTAACTCGGCTTTGGAGCCGCTCCAATCCCAGTCCGCGTACATCAATATGTTCGAAAGCACCGCGTGCGCGGGCGCCGATGCCGGGGCGATGGCCAAGGCCTTCCGCACCGCATCCTTGGCTATCGCGAACGCCAAGCCCGGCGGCACGTGCCAGTCTTGCGCCAGAAGCGCGTAGCCGCGGGCGAGCCCGACCAACGACGGAACATAAGGCGCAGACGGCTGCAGCGATGCCTCGAAGAGATCGATTGCGCGCTTGAGCGTCGGGGCGGTCCGTCGCTCCAGCAGATAGCTCGCTTCGCAGTAGTCAGGAAACGGCTCGAGCGCGGCGTCTTCGCAGAGGTCGGGCGAGGCCTCCGGTTCGACGACCACCGGCGCCGCAAGCCGATAGCCCTGGCGGCTAACCGCCATCACGATACCACGATCGCGCGCGTGCTCGCCGAGGATCCGCCGCAAGAGGTAGACGTGTTGAGCGATGTTTCCATCCGCTACCGCGGCGTCCGGCCACACTTGCAGTGCGATCGACTCACGGTGCACGACACCGCCGTTTGCCTCGACGAGCATAAGAAGAATTTGAAAGATCCGCTCGGGCAGCGGAAGCGCGCGCGACCGCTTGAAAAGCAAGCGGCGCGCCACGTCGAGCCTGAACTCGCCGAAACGGTAGATTGGCGAACCGGCGATCGATCGTGCATCAAGCATTTTCAAAATCTCTCGTTGACCTTAGCACCCGCGTGCCGAGAAGTCATAAAGAAATCTAAAACGCCGGCGCGTTTAACTCGGGGTGCTTATCAAGCAGGCCGGCAGAGTTTATTCGAACCGGCGGCGGTCGTCCGCGTCGACGATATCCAGGATGTACTCTAGCTCCGGATGCTGCTGCAGCGTTTGAGCGTACTCGTCGCGGAAGAACGCTTCGTCCTGGGAGTGTTTCGGCCGAATGCGGCGCAGCGTCGCGTTGACGGTTGCGTACTGCGACGGATCCGTTCGCTCGCGCAGCCACGCTGCAACATCGTCGTCGCTCGCCGCGCGCGCGACGATCCCGAGAAGGTCCGCTTCAGAGACGCCGAGCCGCTCGAGCAGATACCCGGAGATGCCCTTGATCCGGCCGTCGATGAAGTACCCGCCCGGATCGCCGCCGGGCAGCTGTCCCCGGAGCTTGTCGATCGTTCGCGGCATCAGCATGAGGCCGTCGAGCTCCGCATAACAGCTGCGCGGCGGCCTCGTGCGTAAGTCCAGCGGTTCCACGTTTTTACTATATCGAGAACGTGCCGTAGACGTCGACGGGCCAGACCTTAGTAGACGTACCGTTGTAGTTAACGTGTTGGATCGTCATGTTTTTCCATTGGAAGTCATAGCAGTGAGGCCGGCCATTGCATCTCGGCGCCGGATGCCAGGGTTGCCCGTTTCGCGGCGCGAGCACGTAGTTGATGGCGATTTCATGCTTCGCGAGCCAGCTCAGGTATTTGTCGATCTGGGGGGGCGCGGCGAGGTTTTTGGGCGGGTTTAGCTGGTGCCCGACCGGATTGCCGTCGGGCGGCGGGGGTGTGACGATCGGGTGTGAGCTCTTAGCCTCCGCCACGCGAATCGCGCTAGCGCAGTAGCCCGCGAAGAAAAACCCAATAGCGATGGCGACCACTAGTGCGAGCGTCGCCCCGCGAGATCGGAACGTGCGCATTCGTTCTCTCCTTTCGTAAGAAGGGCTCGGTGAGAACTAATACGAGCGAGGCTTCGCTTGCCCTCCCTAGTATTGGTCACGCAACGGCGCGGCGAGGCGCTACAATCGAGGCAGACGTGAGCTTCTTCGAGCGTCCCGATCCGCGGCTGATCCAGAGTGCCGATCCGACGCCGGCCGGTGCCGTCATGGCCACGCTGCGGCGCCACGCTATCGCGCTTTCGATCTGCGTGGCTGCGGCCGCGGCTGCATACGCTGCCAACATCGCGATCGGGCTGCGCGCGGCGGCGCCGGCGCGCGGCAGCGTCGTCGTGTCGGGATTGTCGGCGCCGGCGACGATCGTCCGCGACCGCCGCGACGTGCCGCACATCAGCGCCGCCGACGATCGCGATCTCTATTTTGCGGAGGGCTACGCTCAGGGTTCGGACCGGTTGTTCCAGCTCGACTTCACGCGTCGCTATGCCTACGGCCGCCTCGCCGAGGTGCTCGGCGCGCGCGCACTTCCGCTCGACAAGACCCAGCGCGCCGTGGACATCGACGGCATCGCGCGACGCCAGTTGCGGATGCTGCCGCCGAGCGATCGCGACGCGCTCGATGCGTTTAGCGCCGGCGTCAACGCGGCCGCCGCGCACCAGCCGCTTCCCGTCGAGTTCCGCATGCTGCTCTACCGTCCGGCGCCGTGGACGCCGAAAGACTCACTGGCGGTCGCGGTCGTCGCCTCCCTCGAGCTCGCGGACTCCTGGCACGACGTCTTCGCGCGCGACGCCGTTTGGCGCGGCGATCGGCACTGCTACGACGACTGGTTTCCGCTGTCCGACGCGCGCTACGACGTGACGGTCGACGGCATAGCGCGAACTGCCGCATCGCCTGCGCCGGCGCGCGACTGTAACGCATCGGTGACCGTCGCGGAGGCGCCGCGCCGGGCCGCCGGCAGCAACGCCTGGGCCGCGGGCGCGCTGCGCGCTCGAGATAGGCACGCGCTGATCGCCAACGATCCGCATCTCGACCTCACGATCCCCGGGATTTGGTACCTCGTAGACATCCGGTCGCCCGGCGTGCACGCCGCCGGCGCGACGATCCCCGGAATCCCGGGCGTCGTGCTCGGCCACAACGAGCGGGTCGCGTGGGCATCGACGAACGCCGACATGGCGACGACCAGCGTATTCGACGCGGGACGGCTCGACCGGCGATCCTGGGTGACCGAAACGTTTCGCGTGCGTTTCTCGCGCGACGCGACGGCGGCGTACTATCGCACGCCGCGTGACTTCTCGGTACGCGACGACAACGATCCTGCGCGCATCGCGGTCGTGCGCTGGCCGGTCTACGCGCAGACCCGCTCGACGATTTCGACGGTGTTCGCGCTCGATCGCGCGCGCGACGTCGGCGAAGCGTTGCGGACTCTAGCCCGCTACCCGGGATCGCCTCAGAACTTTCTACTCGCCGATCGCAACGGCGACGTCGCGTATCACGTGGCGGGGCTCGTTCCCGACGATCCGGCGTGGGGCCGCTACGTGCATTCCGCGCGCGAACTGCGCGACGCCATACCACCGATCCCGTTCGACCGGCTTCCGCACCGGGATCCGGCGCGGAACGCGATCCTGGTCTCCGCCAACAACAAGTCCTACAAACCGGGATATCCGTATCGGCTCTCGGCGCAGTTCGAGCCGCCCTACCGCGCCTACCGTATCGCCGCGCTGCTGCGCTCGCGCAGCAAGTACGACGTCGCGTATTTCGCGGGGATGCAGCTCGACACGCTCTCGCCCATCGACCTGCGGGTCGCTCGCGGCATCGCCCGGGCTGCGCGAGAGCACGGTGTAAGCGACTACGCCGGCTCGCTGGTCGCGCTCGGCAGGTGGGACGGCCGCTACGCACCCGACTCGCGAGCGGCGGCGCTCGAGCACGCGTTGCGCACCGCGCTGTACGGAGAAGCGCAGGTGTTGGGCGCGCCGCGCGACGATCGCGATGTCGGCGGGGCGCTGGCGTTTGCGGGACGGGAGCGCCGCAGCTGGCGCGACGCCGGTGCGACGCGCATCGAACATCCGCTCGCGCCGATGAACTTCTCGTTCCTGAACGGCGCGCTGCTTCCGGGCGCGGGCGACGAGTATACGATCCACCTGCAAGAGCCGGGGTTCGCGCAGGGGTTCCGCGCGGTGTGGGATGCCGGCGATTGGGACAGCGGCGGAATCGCGATACCGAGTGGCGAGTCGGGAGAGCCGGGCTCCGGTCACTACACCGATCTGACGCGCGACTGGATCGCGGGCGCACTGGCACCGCTTCCGTTCTCGCGTGCGGCGGTCGAGCGAAACGCGTCGACGGTGCTCGTGCTGCATCCGTAGGAAGCCGCCGCCTGCGTTATAACTACGTTGCATGGACGCTGACGCGATCGTGATCGGCGGCGGCGCGGCCGGCCTCGCGGCCGCGCGCCGGCTTGCCGAACGATCGCTTCGCGTGATCCTCCTCGAGGCGCGCGAACGCCTCGGCGGCCGCGTCTGGTCGCGGCCGGCCGCTCGTGCCGCGATACCGGCCGAGCTCGGAGCGGAGTTCATCCACGGCCGTGCACACGAAACGATGGCGCTGCTGCGCGAGGCCGGCACCAGTACGATTCCCACGACCGGCGACAGTCCGTTCAAATCGGCGCCCAACATCTTCGAGGTGGCGCAGTCGCTGCGCGAGGACGAGAGCGTGGAGCGCTTTTTGCAGCGCTTCGAGGGCGACGAAGGGATGCGGCAAATCGCGGCCTTGGCGCGCGCGTTCGTCGAAGGATTCGATGCCGCGGATCCTGCTATCGCGAGCGTGCGTGGCATTGCGGACGAGTGGAAGTCCGGCGTCGATTCGAGCAGCGCCCGGCCGCGCGGCGGATACGGACCGATGTTCGATCACCTGATCGACGCGTGCATCGCCGCCGGCGCGGAGCTCCGCCGCTCGAGCGTGGTACGAAAAATAGCTTGGCGCCGCGGGTCGGTCGCGGTCGACGTGGAGGACGGCGGCGAGGCGAAGACGCTGCGCGCGCGCGCGGCGATCGTGACGCTTCCCATCAGCATTCTGCGCCGGGCCGGCGACGATCTCGACATCGTGTTCGATCCGGCCTTGCCGCCGGCGAAGCGTGCCGCCATCGCCGGGATCGAGATGGGTCACGTCGTCAAGGTCGCGCTGTGGTTCAAAACGGCGTTCTGGGAGCGCGTCGACGAGGGCCGCTACCGCGACGCGTCGTTTATGCATCGCGAAGACCACGCGTTTCCGGCGTATTGGACGCAGTTTCCGGTGCGCAGCACGCTGGTGGTCGCCTGGGCCGGCGGCCCGAAGGCGATCGCGCTGCAGGGCTTGTCGCAGCCGGACATCCTTGACCGTGCGCTCGGCGGATTCGGGGCGCTGCTGGAACAGCCGGAGCTGGTTCACAGGGAGTTCGAGCGCGGCCTGATGCACGATTGGAATCGCGATCCGTTCTCGCGCGGTGCCTACAGCTACGTGGCCGTCGGCGCGACCGGCGCGCGCGCGGCGCTTGCCAAGCCGCTGAACAAGACGCTGTTCTTTGCGGGCGAGGCGACCTCGACCGACGGCCAAGGCGGAACCGTGAACGGCGCGCTGCACACGGGCGAACGCGCAGCGGCGGAAGCCGCGGCCGCGCTGCGTACGAAGGCGAATGTCTGAGCACACCGCGCCGTTTCTCACGGCTTGGCTGACCTTCTACGTGATGATAGGATCCTCGGCCGCCGCGCTAACGGGGCTGATGTTCGTCGTGATCACGCTGATCACGCGGGCCGACGTGGCCGCACGAAGAGATGGGCTCGCGACGTTCAGCACGCCGACGGTATTCCACTTCTCGTTCGCACTGCTCGTGTCGGCAATACTCTGTGTGCCGTGGCCTTCGCTGGGTCCGCCGGCCGCGCTGGTAGCGCTTGCCGGTTTGTACGGCGTCGTTTACGTCCTGCGCATCGCGCTGCTGACTCGAAGGTTGACGCTGTACGTCCCCGACGCGGAGGACTGGGCATGGTTCGCGGTGCTCCCGCTGGTCGCGTTCAGCGCGACGCTCGGCGGCGCGGTCGCGCTGGCGTGGGCGCCGGCGCAAGCGCTCTATGCTATCGCCGCCGGCGCGCTGCTCCTGATCTTCATCGGAATCCGCAACGCATGGGACGTCGTCACGTTCCTCGCGACCCAAGGTCCACCGCCGCCCCCGCCGGCCTAAGGACCATCCCGATCGAGAAATTCTTCGAATGCGCCCAACGCTTCGGGCAAATTCGAGCGGCCGTAGCCGATGCGGAAGCGTTGGTCGCCGGCGTCGAAGGCAGTGCTCGGCAAAAGCAGGACGCCGGCGTCGTCCACAAGGCGCGCACAGAACGCCTCGCTGCTGCCGTCGAGATAGCGCGGAAACGCCGTCGTTCCGGCGCGTGGCCGCGTCCAATCGAAGAGCGCGCGCCGGCGTGTGAAGAACGCATCGAGCCGATCGAGATTTGCGACGGCGATGCGGCGAACGCGCTCGATCAGCGCTTCGCCGTGGCGCAGCGCCACCGCGGCGAGGAACTCGCTCGGCGCGCTGCTGCAGATCGTCGAGTAGTCTTTGGCGCTCGCCATGGCGTCGTAGAGCGCTCGGTCTTGCGTCGAGACCCAGCCGATGCGCAGGCCCGCCAGCCCATATGCCTTGGCGAGCGCCCCGAGCGACACGCCGCGCTCGTACAGGTCGGATGCGGCTGGAAGCCGTTGCGCCTCGCGCTCGGAGCCCCGATACACTTCGTCGGAGAAGAGCCACAGGCCGCGGCGCCGCGCCAGCGCGACGGCGCCATCCATCTGCGCGCAATCGAGCGCATACCCCGTCGGATTATTCGGAGTCGTCAGCACGATCGCGCGCGTCGTAGGCCGGATCAACGCTTCGAGCTCGTCGACGTCCGGCGCGCCCTCGCGTTCTAGGTCGCAGTGCCAGCGCGTGACCTCCGCTCCGAGCGACTGCGCGATCGAGTAGTGGGACTGATAGCACGGGAACTGCACCACGACGTGATCGCCGGCGCTCAGCGCAGCGTGCATGAAGGTGAAGATCGCCTCTTCGGCGCCGCTGTGCACGAGGATGCGAGCCGGATCGCCGCCTTCGTAGAGCGCCCCGATGGTGCGTCGTAACTCCTCGCCTCCGCGCGAATCGGTGTACCCGAGACGCAGATCCGCGAGGCGTTCCGCGGAGCCGGGCTCGAGGTCGAGCAGCTCACGCAGGCTCAGGGTCTCGGGATCGCTTGCGCACAAGAGATAGCGCACGGTGAACTCGTGCCGCGCGAAAAACCGCTCTAGGGCGAAGGGAAGAAGGTTCATGAAGAAACGATGAGATTGGTGTTAGTGCACGCCGGGACCTGGGGAACAGAAAGGATTGGGACTTGCTGAGAGTTGGAGTTGATGATGCAATATAGGGCTGCCTGGTACGCGCTGATTGCGATCGCAGTCGTCGTGATTGTGTTCGAGCTGTTCTTCCGCTATCGCTACGTGCGCGCCGGAGATCAGCTCTGGCGGATCGATCGCGTCACGGAACAGGCCTGCCTCGTGCGCGTCGGAAACGCCGATTGCGCCTCGGATGCAGGCGGCGCGCCGGCGCCGCGCGCCGCGCCCCGAACGACGGCGAACCCCTACCTGGCCTCGCCGACGCCCGAGCCGAATCCGCGTTAGCCGGAGATGAGCTCGATCGTGTTGCCGGACGGGTCGCGTACGTATAGCGAGAGTGTTCCGTCGTCCTCGATGCGCTCTTCCGCGATCGCGATTCCGTGCTCCGCCAAATGATCTCGCAGCGCCCGCTCATCGACGCGCCCCAAACGCAGCGCGACGTGGTCGACGTTGCGGCCGCCCGCGACGGCCGGCCTCGCCCACGCGCCTTGCGGGACCGCCGTGTCGACGAGATCGAGGTGCGAAGATCCCGCGCGCAGCTCGACCATTCCGTAGTCCGGGAGCCGCGACTCCACGTCGCAGCCGAGGACGTCCCCGTAGAAGTGCAGCGATTCCGCCATTCCGTTCACGATCACCAGAACGTGGTCGAGACGGTCGATCGTAAACGGCGCTCGGTGCCCCGGCATGGCGCCTATTCTAACATGGGCTCGGCATGGGGGAGGGTGCCGTCGTCGAACGGTTGGTTACTCGACCCGATCCACAAAAGGGGGCGCCATGGCTAGGAAGTTTATCGACTGTCGCGAGCATCCCAGTGAAGCGAACTGCACGGTCGCCATTTTCGCCGATACCGAAGATGAGGTGGTCGAAGCCGCGACGCAGCATGCCGTCGCGGTCCACCGGCATGCCGACTCGCCGGAGCTGAGACAGTGGGTGCGTTCCGCCGTGCGGGAAGGAACGCCGGTCTAAAGCTTACGTGCCCTCGTCGGCGCCCGCGTGGAGCACGAACTTCACGATCAAGCGGTTCAGCGTGGCCCCGGCCGCCGGGCTACCGAAGTTCACGTAGAGCTCGTTGCCTTTCGCGAATCGCTCGTGGAAACCGATCGCGAGGTTATTGCCGATCTGCGTCGCGAATCCGCCGCGCCCGTTGATGTCGCGCAGCTCGAGCGACAGCGAGCTCTCGCTGCTGAGGTTATAGCCGAGCGAGATGCGGCGCAGCCACTGCGAGTCGAGCGCGCCGTCGGAGAACGCGCGCTCGTACGTGCCGTCGTACTCGAGGCCCAGGCTCATCCGCCGGCCGAGCGGGCGACTCGTGACGATCGAAAACAGGTGCACGTAGTTGTCGCCGAACGGACCCCACGAATAGCTCACGTCAATGGGAGACGGCGTTCCGTCGCGGTAGCCGATCGGGATTTGGTACAGGTTGAACGGCTGCGTCACGCCGTCGAGATAGCACGGATAGCCCGTGAAGCTCGACGTAAACAGGATAGGGCCGGAGCACCCGGGTCCGGCCGGAATCGCGTACGAGCGGAGCTGACCCACCTGTTCGCCGATGCCGTCGAGCGAGAAGAGATTCGGGAACGTAGCGTTCACGAAGAGTTGCGTGTCCGCCTGATGGACCGCGCCGGAACCGTCGAGAAAACGATCCATCGTGAAGAACACAGAATAGTTCTTGATCGCCGGGGTCCTGCCCTGAAAGTCGGTTTCGAACTGAGGCCCGCGTATGTCGGAGTTGGGCGTAAAGCCGTCGATCGGGTTGTAGTTGGGTGAGATGTCCAGGTAACCTAGGGCGGTCTCGAAATTGTTCTTGTGCCTGTCGACGAAGAATTCGGTAAGGTCCGCGTGACCCTGCGGAACCCAAGTGCCGCTCTCGAAGGAGTGATCGAAGAAGTAGATCATGCCGTTGCTGTAATCGCGCGCCTCGGCGCCCGCCTCGATCGTGTCGTCCGTTCCGGCGATGCTGTGGTTGGCGAAGACGCCGTCGCTCCAGTAGATGAAGGATCCCCCGGGCACCATGTGCTCGTAGCCGTAAGCCTGGTCGCTAAACGTGTTGTTGCTCGTCTCGTCGTATCCGTGGAACGTCAGCGCTCCGAAGCTTTGATCGCCGAAGGTTCCTTCGACCTTGGCGCCGCTATCGAACGGGCCGACCGAGGGCGAGTAGAAGACGAGAAACGGCGGCTGCACGTTGGTTCCGACCGCCGTGCGCGGGCCCGACGCGGCGTTGATGAAGGCGGCGCCCTGAGCGAAGAACGGCCGGTACTCGACGAGCTGGCGCTGGAACTCCTGCGGCACGATCGTTTGCTGATCGATCTCTACGTTGGAGAAGTCCGGGTTGAGCGTGCCGACGAATCGGATGGTCGGCGTCAGCGGATAGCTCACGTCGCCGCCGTACATGCGTACGTTCTCCGGCAGAAACGTTCCATTCGGTTGCTGTGCGAGGTTACGATCGTTGCCGACGCTCGCGAGCGCGTAGACGTCCGCCCGCGGCTTCGGCCGCGTCGCGGCCGACGCCGCAAGCTGCAGGCTTCCGGCGGCCCAGAAGCGCGTGTCCAAAAACGTCGGCCAGGTTCCCGCCGCCGCGTCCGCCATGATCGGATCCCACACCCAGGAGATGTGCTCGCCCCGGGCCGCCACGCCGCGCACGAACTCGAAACGCCAGGTCTGCTTTCCGCCGCGCGGCACACGAAGGACGTCGAGCGGAATGATCATCACCGCGCTCCACGAGCCCTGTGCGACGCTGCCTGCGGCGCTCCAGCGCGCGCGGAAGCGAACGTTCTCGTTTGCCTGTTCGTAGCGAACGCCGCGCGGCGTCGTCTCGAAAAAGTAGGCGTCGCTCCCGGTTCCGCTCGTGTCGAGGCCGACGCCAACGAAGTCGTCGAGCCCAAATCCGACGTCGTTTGTCGTTTGCGCGGCGACGATCGGAACGCCCGTTTGCTCTGCTTTGAATCCAACGTAGAGGTTTTTGTCATCGTAGAGCAGATAGGCCGTCGTCGCCAGCGTCGCCGGCGACCGAGTCGTTACGTTGATCCAGGGTCCGGCGCCGTCCGGAATCTTGCCCGCCGCCCACGCGGGGTCCGTCAACGTCGGGTCGAGGGCGAGCGGATGCGGCGCCCGGGCGACCGTGAAGGCAAAGTTTCCGTTCACGGCGGCCCTGACGGGCGCTCCGAGAAGTACGAATGCGACGGCCGTCCAAATGCAGGCGCGGAGCACAGCGCAACAAGTCTAACATCACGCTCCCCCGGGCGCCTTCAATTCGTCGCGATTTGATGATTCGTTGATGCGAAACGGCACGACTCTTTATACGTTCGGACACGGCACCGCGGGCGAGATCGAGCTGGCGGCATTGATCCGCGCGGCCGGCGTGGAGAAGGTCATCGACGTGCGAAGCGTGCCGAAGAGCCGAGCGCATCCGCACGTCTGGGCGGAGCGCATGGCGCTATGGGTGCCGGATCTCTCGGGCGCGAGCTACGAGTGGCGCCCCGCGCTCGGCGGTTTTCGCAAGGCTCGCGCAGACAGCCCGAACGTGGGCCTGCGCCATCCGTCGTTTCGCGGATACGCCGACTACATGCAGACGCCCGAATTCGCCGCGGCGCTGGCGCAGCTGGTCGAGGATGCGCGGGGCGGCGGTACGGCGATCATGTGCTCCGAGACGCTCTGGTGGCGCTGCCATCGCCGCCTGATCGCGGACGCACTCCTCCTCGTCTATCGGGTCGACGTGCAGCATCTCATGCACGCCGGCGCGGCACAGCCGCACCGAGTGACGCCCGGGGTACGGCTGCTCCCCGCGGGCTACCTGCAATACGACTAGTGGTGATCGACGCGCGGAGGCGACTGCCGCGCGAGCATCTCGTCGACGAGCTCGACGATGCCGTTTGCGGCCGCATCTAGCAGCACGCGGCCCTTTTCGGCCGACGCTTTGGTGGGATCGCCCATCACGCCGCTGCGGGAGAGCCGGCTCCAGTGTTCCATCATCATCAGCGGGCCGTCGCCGGCAATCAAGTCGGTCCAATAATTTTTCGACGGCCGGTGCGAGAGCTCGGCGGCGGCCTTCGTCATGTCGACCAGCTCCGGGCGAAGCGCCAAATAAAGCGACGTCTCGAACTCGCACGCGTGGTTCATGCCGCCGATAGGCTCCGACTCGCGCAGTGCGTCGGCGGCATCGCGCACGCCCGGCGCGGCCCAGTAGTTGACGGCGCCCGCCAGCGCACCCGTATTGACCACGCACTCTCGCGCGATGATGTCGGCGAACGGCGTGTTGCTCCCATGGCCGTTTACGATGAGGATGCGCTCGAATCCGTGATGCGCGAGGCTCTTGCACACGTCCAAGCCGTAGTCGATGAGCGTGTGCGGTCCGATCGTGAGCGCGCCGGGAAAATCCATGTGGTGCGGGCTGTACCCGTGATTGATCGCCGGCACGAGCACGACGCGATCCGCCGCACGCGAAGCCGCGACCTCACAGACGCTCGTGCACAGCAACAGGTCGGTGTCGATGGGAAGGTGCAGGCCGTGGTCCTCGAGCGTCGCGATCGGCAGGATGGCGACGCACGGACGCCTTGCGGCCTCGCGGACTTCCGGCCAGGTCATCTCGCCGTAGCGATACTTGTGCGGCATTCGCGCGTGTTTCTTGGCAGCCGTGGAAAGTAACTTTCGCACGGCCTCCAGAATACCGGCGTTCATGGACGCCAAGGCGGCGGCGATCCTGGCAGGGGCGCTCCTCGCGGCGGCGTGCGCGGGCGGCGCCGGCACCTCGCCGGTGCCCAACGCGGGTCGTGCGGCGCGCGCGTTCGCGCCGGGTCTCACCGGCTTGCGCGTCTCGGGCAACCAGCTCGTGGACGGTAATCACAACGTCGTTCGCTTACAGGGTGTGAACCGCTCGGGCACCGAGTACGCGTGCGTTCAGGGATGGGGCATCTTCGACGGTCCCAACGACGCCGCGTCGATCGACGCGATCGCCTCGTGGCACGTCAACGTCGTGCGGGTTCTGCTCAACGAAGATTGCTGGCTCGACATCAACGGGATGAATCCGGCGTATGCCGGCAAGAACTACCGCGACGCCATCGTCGACTTCGTGAACCTGCTGCATCGTCACGGGATGTATGTCGAGGTATCGTTGATCTGGGGCGCGCCCGGAAAGTACAAGGCGACGTACCAGCCCGACGCCCCCGACGAGGATCATTCGCCGAAGATGTGGTCCAGCATGGCGGCGACGTTCAAGAACGATCCCAACGTGATATTGGCTCCGTGGGGAGAGACGACGGTAGGCTGGAAGTGCTTTATGCGCAAGGGCTGCGACAACGAAGCCACCTACGGGCCGAGCAATCAATTCTATCTGACCGCCGCGATGCAGCAGGCGGTGAACCTGATGCGCAAGGCCGGCTATCAGGGCGTGATCTCGATTCCGTGCATCGATTACGCGAACGCGTGCGGCAAGATCAACGGGTCCGACTACAACGGATCGACGTGGCTACGGTCGCGCCCGAGCGACCCCGCCGGACAGCTCATCGCCGAGGCGCACGTCTACGGCAAGAACCTCTGCGACACGGCGAGGTGCTTCGATTCCAGTATGAAGCCCATCACCAAGGTCGTGCCGATGATCTTCGGTGAGACGGGCGAAACGTACGACGCCTCGGATTGCGGATCCAGCTACATCTCGACCTTCATGGATTGGGCCGACGCGCACGGCGTCGGCTACGAGGCTTGGACGTGGGATACTTGGGGAGGCTGCGGCGTGCTGATCAAGAGTTACGGTGGCGCGCCGTCTTGCGCGTGGGCGCGTTGGGTTAAGCACCACTATCTCTCTCGCTGACCGTACGCCCGTAAATATTGACGCGAAGCGCGTGCTGCGCTTCGTCGCGATCATGGGCGTCGTCAACTTGTTCGCCGATATGACGTACGAGGGGGCGCGCGGCGTAGCCGGCGCGTTTCTCGGTCACCTCGGCGCGAGCGGGGCCGCGATCGGAGCGATCGCGGGGGGCGGCGAACTGGCCGGCTACGCGATCCGTTTGGTCTCGGGCGCGATCGCCGACCGCACCGGGCGCTACTGGCTGGAGGCCTGGGTGGGATACGCGATCAACGTGCTCTGCGTTCCCGCGCTCGCACTGGCCGGAAGCTGGCCCGCCGCAGCGGGCCTCATGATCGGTGAGCGCGTCGGCCGAGGAATCCGCAAACCCGCCATGTCCGCAGTGCTCTCGGAGGCCGGTCACACCGCCGGGACGGGGCGCGTGTTCGGCCTGAATCAGGCTCTCGATCAGATCGGCGCTACCGCCGGCCCGCTGCTCGTCGCGTTCGCGATTGCGCGCGCCGGATACAGCTTGGGTTTCGGAATCTTGATCGTTCCGGCGCTGTTGACGCTCGCGTTTCTGCTGGCGGCTACGGTGGCGGGGCGCGCCGTCGCGCCGCCCGCGGAACCGGACGGCGCTACCGTTGCCGATCCGCGCGCGTTTCGACGCTACGCGATAGGAGGGGCGCTCATCGCAGCCGGCTACGTGGACTTCGCGTTAATTGCGTTTCGTTTCGCGCGCGATCACGTCGCCAGCGTCCCCGCGATCTCGCTGTGGTTTGCCGTAGCGATGGCTGTCGGCGCGATTACCGCGCCGATCCTCGGCCGGCTCTTCGATCGATCCGGCAAGATCGTCGTCGCACCCGCAATCCTCCTAACGTCGGCGGCGACGCCGCTCGCGTTTCTGGGGACGGGCGCGATCGCGCAGGCCGGCGCGGCGCTGTGGGGCGTCGGCACCGCGGTACAGGACGCGCTCTTGCTCGCACTGATTTCCGGCGTCATTGCGCGAGGAAGACGAGCGACGGCGTTCGGCCTTTACGATTTGGTCTTCGGAGTCGCGTGGTTTGCCGGGAGTGCGATCGCCGGCATACTCCTCGACCAGTCGATCCTCGCCCTGGTTATCTTCTCCATGCTCGCGCAGCTGGCGGCGATACCGTTCTTCCTGTAGGCGCGGCGCGCGTCGCAAATGCGAGCCGGCGTTTGCCTCCGCTTGAGCTCCCGCCCGTTGGGAATCATGGGAGCCATGAGAGCATTAGTTATGATCGTCAGCGGCCTCGCCGGGGTGGCGGCCTCAGCCGCGATCGCCGCGGCGCAGGGTGCTCCGCCGCCGCCAGCGCCGCCGCCATACGTGGACACGAACTGCGGCGCGTGGCAGGGCGACGCCTGGGTACCGAACGGCAACTGCCCGACGGTGACCTATCGCCATCAGGTCGTCACCGGGACGATCGTCTCCGTCAAGGGACACCTCGTCACCTTGCAGCAGACGAAGGGCCAGGTCGTCATTGACGATAGCGCGGCGTTGAATAACCAAACGACCGGCAGAGTCGCAGTGGGCCGGCAGATCGTCGCGCACGGCTACTGGCAGGGCGATAACTTTTACGCGACCGCAATCACGGGCGGTCAGCCGCCTCCGTAAGATCCTCCGGCGGACCGATCGTGAATGACCGGACCGGCACGAGAGCGTGCCGGTCCGGCTGTTTTATCTACTTGACCGTGACGTTGACCGGGGTCGACGCGATGCCGTTCGCCACGACGACGAGCGTGCTCGCTCCGGTGTCCATCGTCTTTGGTACGTCGAAGTTCGTCGAGACGACCTTCGTTCCGGTAGCGACGCCCATCGTGCTGTGATCGTGCGTCCGCGCGTAGAACACGTGCTTGGTTTTGTTGTTCGTGATCCGTACGAGCGGGTAGTTCGTCGAGTTTTCGTACTCGTCGCCGAACGCCATCGCCATCGACAGGCCGTTGAACTGCGTACCCGAGATCTTATAGGTCTGCCCGCGGGTGACGCTGCTCGGCGCGGTCTTGATCGCCGGCGCCCAGCTGGGTTTCGGCGAACCCGAGGGGTTGAAGAGCACGGCGCTGCCGTAGTTCATCATCAGCACCTGACCCGTTGGCAACAGCAGCGGCGGGCCGGACGCGCCGCCGTCTTGCGCCCACGACGTTCCGTTGAACTCGTACATCTCGCCGCTGACGCCGAACACCAGCACGTTGCCGCTCGGCAGCAGCACCGCCCAGCTGTCGCCCGCGTTATCGCCGTTGGGGAAGTCCGGACCGACGGCCCACTTGCCGGACGAAATCGTGTACACAGCCGTGTGCCCGGTGCCCGTGCCGTTGGGCGCCGAACCGGTTGCGAAGACCGTCCCGTCGGGACGCAGCATCGCGGGGCCGATTTCGCCCGGCGGATAGTAGCATAGTTTGGGGCCGTAGAGCAGGCACCCGTACGGCGAGGGCGAGTGCAGATCCACGATCGTGGAGCCCGCACTCTTCCACCTGTGCGTAGCGGGGTGATAGATCTCCGAGTTCGGGGCGTTCTTGACGTCCGCGGTCAGCACGTCGCCGTTGGGGAGCAGCGTCCAGCCCTCCTCGGCGTCGAAGTCCGATTTGCCCTTGTCGCGGATCTTCGTCCACTTGAGCGTGTGCGGGTCGAGGAAGGCGTCGCGCTTCGTCAGCTTTTGCCCGACGAGGTATTCGCCGTCGGGAAGAACGGCCGACGGCGAATCGCCAATCGTGGTCCAGCCGTTGGGATGGCCGATCGCCGTCCAGGTGTTGGCGACCGGATCGTAGACGGCGCCGAGGTTCGTCAGCTGCAGCTGGTAACCGTTCCCCGGATAGTTGTACTCACCGCCGGTGATGACGAAGCGCCCGTCGATTTGCACCGCGGACGCGAAAGCTGAGGGCCCGTACGGGGGATCCTGCAACGACGCTGCCTGCGCCCACGTCCCGTTGGCGTAGTTGCCCGACGAGTCAGGCGTTAAGCGATACCACGAGGCGTTGTTGTAGCCTTGTCCGAGCACCGTTCCGTCCGTCATCAGGAACTCTATCTGGATTCCGGCTACGGGCGGCTGATGCCGCAACGGCACGAACCGGTGCATTCGGCCAGGCCGCAAGTCGTTGGCTATCTGCGGTCCGACGCCCGGCAGTAGCGAATGGCTCCCGGAGCATCCTGCCGCTACGACGGCGAGCGCGGATGCGGCCGCGAGACACGCTGATCTAAGGGTGAAGCGAAACACTAATGACCTCCAAGCTTGGGAGCTACGAGCAAGACCCGCTACCTTTTGAGGTCCGGAAAAGGTTTCCCGCTAACCTTGCCCGTTGCTGCGCTCGCGTTGGATGTGTTGGATAGATGTGTTGGATAAAGGGGAACGAGCAAGCTATCGGGCAAAAATCGAGCGAGGAGGTTTCCGCCGTGCTTACACTGGGATCTCGGATTTTGGGCGGCGCGCTGCTCGCAGCGCTCGCCGTCGCGAGCCTGCCGCGCATCGCCGCGGCTCAAACGGTCACCGTCACGATCAACGGACAGCCGCTCTACCTTAGTCCGGGGCCGATCGAGCGCGCCGGCCGTGTCTTTGTACCGTTGCGCGGAATCTTCGAGCGGCTCGGAGCCACCGTTGTGTACGCGTCGGGAACGATCAATGCGACCAAGGGCCCAACGACGGTTTCACTGCAAATTGGCTCGACCCAGGCCACCGTAAGCGGCCAGCCGCAGGCGCTCGACGTCGCGCCGTTCATCGTCGGTGCGACGACGTACGTTCCGCTGCGATTCATTGCGCAATCGCTTGGAGCGCAGGTGGGCTACGACGGGAACACGCGCGTGGTGGCGATCAACATGGCGCAGCCGGTCCCGCCGCCCCCGCCGCGACCTCCGCGTCCTCCGGTACCTCCGCCGTATCCGCCGCCGTCGGCCGTAGTGCGACTGCGGTTACAACATCCCGACCCGGGAGCGAACGTCCGTGACCGCTTCACCGTGATCTCATCCGAATTTACCGCGCGCGTCGACGCGGGGAGCGTCCGCGTCTATCTGGACGGCAATAACATCACGTACCGTAGCGGCACGTCCTCGACGGGCTTCTCGTATAAACCGCCCGCGCCGCTCGACTTCGGCTCGCACACGGTTCGCGTGACCGGCCGCGGTCCGGGCGGCACGCCCTTCGACCGGTCGTGGTCGTTTGCGGTGATTCGCTCGGGGCCGCCGCCGACGATGCGCCTGACGATCACGCAGCCGGCGCCCAACTCCGCTGTAGCGCGTACGTTCACGATCGCCGGCAACACGGTGCCGAACGGACACATCCGGGTGACCGCGGGGCCGCGGCCGTCGACGACGGGGCAGTTCAGCGGCGAGACAGACGCCGGTCCGAAGGGCAACTTCCGGATGACCGTCACGCTCACGACGATGCCGGGCCAACAGGCGGTCTCGGTACGCGTCGTGGCGACCGATCCGGTGTCCGGACAGAGCACGGAGACGACGCTGCAATTGCGGCTGAACCAGTAGCGGGCGGTTTATACTTTCTTAACCCCCCGCTCCTAGGCTGGACCGATGGGCAGAAAACTAATGGCAATCGCCATCGCGCTCGTCGGAATCGTCGTAAGCGCGTGCGCCGGGCATATTGCCGGCGGCAATGCTGGGGCGCCCGGCGGAACCTACGCGCTGCCGCCGATCGACTCCGACCTCGTTATGACCGCGGTGCTCCCCAAGAACACGATCGGCGAAGAGAAGCCGGCCGAGGGCCTCGGCATGGTCAAATCGACGAAGTGGCTGGCCGAGGTCGGCGGATACACGCAGCAACGCTATTCGCAGGTGCTCGGCTTCCCGCCCGGCACGAAGATCACCGTCCGCAATCTTTCGAAGACCACGGAGCATACGCTGGACGTCGTTAAGGTGATCTCCAAACCGCCCGCGGTCTTTCCGAAGAATCCGAACCTATCGGTCAAGGCGCGCGGCAACGGCAAATTCGAGGCCGGATACGCGAGCGGTCCGATCAAACCCGGCAAGTCCGTCACGATCAGGCTGGTGAAGGACGGCGTCTACTTGATCGGCTGCGCGTTCCACTACCACGAGGGCATGCATGACGTGTTCGTCGTCAGCCCACATGCCGCTCCGGGTAAACAGGCCACGCCGCCGCCGACGTCGCGTCCGACCCCGACACCTCGCTCGAGCTACGACCCGTAGTATTACGAAAACTACCTTGGTCTTGAGTACGATCTTCGTGGATTGCCGCGTGGAAAGAATTTGAACGCTGTCCATGAACGCGTGCATGAGCTCGAAGCCGCGACCCCGCTCTTCGCACCGAATGAGCGGCCTCCAGCGCCCGAAGTCTTCGACGGTCATCATCAAGACTTTCGGATGACGTTCGATCGCTAGGCGGATCAAACCGGGATTGCCTCCGCGGTAGGCGTGCTCGATGGCGTTGGCGATTGCTTCTCCCAACGCCACGAGCACGCCGAAGCGTCGCTCGGCATCAATATCGAGCTCGGCCATCTCGTGTTCGACGATCGCTCGCGCGATCGGCGCGACGACCGGCACTGCGGAAAACACGTACGAGTCCCGGGATCGCTGCGCGACAAGAGCAACGCGGCTGCATCGTCGCGATTTGACGCGCCGCCGTCGGTATAAAAGGCGGCGGAGCTGCCCGCGGGCAGCGTGACCGTCCAATCAATCGCCTCGAGCGCGTCCGCGCATCCCAGTGGGAGACCTCCGGCGGCGAGGCGGCGGACGAAGCCGCTCGCGAGCGATAAGAGCGGCGGCGGATGACCGGCGACCGCATACGAAAGTGCGCTCGATTCGGGATCGTAGAAACCGAAGATTGCGGTCACCCATGCCGATAGATTCGCGCAGCGCGACGATGCGGTTGACGCAGTCGAGCACGGCGGCCGGGCCGTACGCCCCCACGGCCGCCTTACGGATCGCTTGACGCACCTCTCCCATAATGATGGCGGCTTCGAGGCCGTGTCCCGCGACGTCGCCCACCGAGATCGCCACGCGGCGGTCGGGCAGGTTGAACGCGTCGTACCAATCGCCCCCGATTTTCGCTTCATCGCTCGCGGGACGACACGCGGCCACAAATGCGACGCCGGGCAGAATCGGTAGACGTTCGCGATTCAGCCGCTCGGCCGAGCGATCAAGCGAGCGCACCTCGTTCTTTTCCATCTTGCAGTCACGTTAAACGGGCGTGTTTCACGTCATCGTCGCGCGCAGCAGGCGATGGTGCGATCTATCGCCGCGTGCGATAGGATGGGAGCGGCAGAAAAGGAAACTCAAACCAGGCGGAGGTTCGCACTATGCGTATCGGCACGCTGTTTATTCTCGCCGCGGTGTTGGCCGGCTGCTCGAGCGCCGCGGGGACTCAGGCAGTGCCGGGGAGTTCGGCCGGCACCGAGCCGGCGGCCTCGCGCGCGTTTGGGCGCGAAGCGCCGCTCTACAGTTTCGAGGGGCGCGCGAGTGGGGGCGCGCCGATGTCGGGACTGCTCCTGCACAATGGTCTGCTCTACGGCACTACGTCGGCATACGGCAAGGGCTACGGCACGGTCTTCGATATCGACGCGTTCGGGAAGCTGCACGTGCTGTACGCGTTTACCGGTTATCCGGATGCCCAATACCCGCAGGCCGGCCTGGTCTTCTTCAACGGCGCGTTCTACGGCACGAGCTCCGCGGGCGGCGTGTACGCCGGCGGAACGATCTTCTCGGTGTCGCCCGACGGCGCCGAGCACGTCGTCCACAGTTTCGGAAACCGGAGGGACGGCGCGCTCCCACTGGCCGGCCTGCTCGACGTCAACGGTGTGCTCTACGGTACGACGCAGGATGGCGGCAATTCCACCAAGGGGACCGTCTTCGAGCTCGACGCATCCGGCGAGCGAGTGTTGCACAGCTTCGCGGGCGCGCCGGCCGACGGGGGACATCCGACGGCCGGGCTCATCCGCTACAAGGATACGCTGTTCGGGACGACGCGCGCCGGCGGGCAGCTCGCCGCAGGCGGTACCGTTTATAGGATTTCGCCGTTTGGACAGGAGAGAGTGCTGCACAGCTTCGGCGTCAACCACGGCGACGGCATGAACCCCGCCGGCCCGCTGGTCGTGGTCAACGGAGAGTTCTACGGTACGACGCTGCGTGGCGGAGACCGCATCAGCGCGGGCACCGTCTTTGCGATGAGTCCGTCGGGTTCGGAGCAAGTGCTCCACTCTTTCGACGCCGGAGCCGACGGCTCGAGTCCGCTCGCGGGCCTGGTCCTTGTGGGCGGCGAGCTGTACGGAACGACGATGAACGGCGGCCTGACCGAGAGGAGATCCGGCGACTGCCTCAGCGGGCCCGACTCGACCGGCAGCCCGACGTGCGGCACGATCTTCAAGATCGACGCGTTCGGCCGAGAGCAAGTCGTCTATCGCTTTCGCGGTTATTCCGACGGAGCCAATCCGGAGGCCGGCTTGACGAATATCTCGGGGACCCTTTACGGCACGACCACTTGGGGCGGCCAGCACGTCGATTTCGGGACCGTTTTTCGCTTGCTACCGTAAGGCGAACGCGCGCCGTGGCGAGGGTGTGCAACGGAGCTTAGCACTTTCGTAATCGTCGCTTAAGAGTCGCTTGTTAGCATGGCTGCGCATGCTAGTTGCGGACGACGCGGCGGCGGTAGCGCTGAGCGGCGACGATCGCGCGCTCGCGAGAATCGCGGATCCGGAGCTGCTCGCCTGCCGCACCGCCGGCGACGTAACGGCGTACTATGCGCGCGCCGGCGCCGGTTCCGAGGACCCGCTGATCGCCGGGATCGTGCTGACGTGGTCGGGCGACGCTCCCGGCGCGTACGCGCTGCTGCGGCAAGCCCACGACCGCGCGGTGTCGGAAGGGCGCTATGCTTTTGCTGTCGCGGCGCTCGAACGGCTGGCGCACGAGGCGCTGCTCTTCGGCGACGTCGACACCGCCCGCACCGCGGCCGACGACGGGGTGCGACTCGCAGCGGCGCACAGCCTGGCGCCGTGGCTGCTGCGGTGCCTGATCGTCGCCGCGCGGCTTGCGCTCGATGCCGGCGACCTCGCCTCCGGCGCGCATCTGCTGGAGCGCGCCGTCGCGCAGACGCGCCCGCCCGGGATGCTGGCTGCTTGCGCGGCCATCGGCGCCCAGCTCGCCCTCGAAAAGGGCGATGCCTCGGCGCTGGCAATCTGGACGGGACCGGATATCGTCGCGGCGGCGCTGCGCTCGGACGATCCCGAGCTCGCCCGCGCGGCGACGACCGCGCTGCTGACCGCGGCCGAGAGCATAAAGAACCATCTTCAAGTTCGGCTGGCGCTGCGCCGCGCGTTGCTGGGGACGGGCAATCCGTCGCACTCCCCCGAGTTGTTCTCGATGGCCGCGCGGTACGGCGATCTCGACGAGGCGCGGCTCGCGTCGCGCGCGCTCGCCGCCGTCCCGGCGGCGAATCGCCGCTACCTCCGCGCGCACCGGCTCTTGGCCCGCGCCTACCTGGCCTTTCGGTTCGGCGGGCGCACCGCGTGGGCCGACCACGCCAGTGACGCGGCGCGGGCGTTCAACGCGATGGGTCTGCGGCGCTGGACGAACGAGGCGATGCTGCTGCTCGTGCGCCAGCCCGGCGGCGGCGGACGCCACCCGGGGCAGGGCCGCCCCCCGAACTCGATGCTCACCGAACGCGAACAACAAGTGGCCGATCTGATTCGGCGCGGCGCGCGCAACCGCGAGGTTGCGCTCGCGCTGCAGATCAGCGAGCACACCGTGGAGCGTCACGTCAGCTCGATTCTCGGCCGGCTTGGATTGCGATCGCGCTGGCAGATCGCCGACACGCGGAAAAAGAACGAAGATTAAGCCTGGTTCAAATTTCTTAGCATAGCGTAATTCTCTATGCCGGTACGTTAACCGCCGGCTGGAAACCGGGGATGCAGCGCCGGTCGCCATCCCCTAGCATCGGTTTGAAGAATCGGCCAGTATGCCGGCTCTTTGTTGCTGCTGGGAGTTGAAGTTGCTCGACAGTCTCCTTCGATTCAGGAAGCTTGTGGCATTCGCCGGCTTCTGTTGCATGGTACTGCCGCAGGTTGCGGCCCGCGCGGAGACCGCGGGCATCGTTTCGGGAACGGTCACGGACGATCGGACGCATCGGCCGATCGCCGGCGTCGCGGTCGTCGCGAAGTCGCCCAGCGCGAGCTATCGCACCGTCACCGACGCGCAGGGGCGCTTTCGCTTCTTGAGCGTGCTCCCCGACACGTATTCGATCTCCTTCGCCTACGCGGGCTACGCGCCGTACTCGACGTCGCTGGTCGTGCTCAATGGCTCGCAGCAGACCGTCAACGTTCCGCTCTCGCACACCCTCAAGACGATCGCCTCGACGCGCGCGCGCTCGACGGGCAGCGCCTTTCAGCGCGGGATGACCATCGACACGTACACGGTGACCGGCGCGCAGATCGAGACGGTCACAGGGAAGGCGTTCAACGCCAACGAGAACGACCTGCTGCGCAGCATCCCGAGCGTCACGATCGACAAGACCGGCACCGTCTCGATCCGCGGCGGCTTTGCGTTCGAAGCGGCGTACGAGTTCGAGGGCATCGACTACACGACGCCGTCGGCCAACCTGCAGAACACGCTGCAGAACGTCGCCAACTTCAACCTCCTCAACGGCGTCGGCAGCGTACAGCTGATTCCCGGCGGTGGCGACGCCACGCACGGCGACACGGGGACCGGGCTGGTGCTGTTCACGGCCAAGCACGGCACGTATCCCTCGTACCTGCACGTCGACACGGAGGCGCTCGCTTTTCCCTACCTTCACCAGTTGGGGCTGGAGTGGGGCTGGGCCGACCCGTCGCAACGACTCTCCAACTACGCGGGCTTCATCGGGATCCGGCGCGCCTATCAGTACGGGATTCCCGGCACCGCGGCCAACACGCTCGGCACGCTGGGGACCAACGCCGCGACGTTGGGCAGCACGATCGATCCGAACCTCGTCTATTACGCGCCGTCGTTTCTGAAGTCGAATGACTTCGTCGACAACCTGATCTACCGTTTCGGGCGCAACAACAACCAGCGGCTGCAGTTCTTCATTCAGGATCAGTCGATCACGCAGACGCTCGACTACGGCGGCTTTCAGTTCCTGCCCTACATCTCCGGCGGCACGACGTCGGGCAAGTGCGCGCCCTACCTCGTGATCGGACCCAACGGTCCGGTCAACTCGGCGACACAAAACTACGCCTGCGACTCGCTGATCCCGCTCTTCCCGGGCCAGCCCAACACCTACGCCTTCGTCTCGTCGCCCGATACGCTCAAAAGTCCCTTTCTGGCGTACAAGGCGGAGTACGGCGTGAACCTGGGCACGTCGTCACTGCTGACGGCGCGCTATTTCCGGACTTTTACCGAGCAATCGCAGGACATGCCGGCGCAGGGAATCTTCGCCGAACCCTACGGCGGCACGCGCACGGGCGGGCAGATCGACGTCACGACGCAGATCGGCAGCAAGAATCTCTTCAAGTACGGCGGCATCTATCAGTTCGTCGTTCCGTACGGCAACCGCTACGACTTCACGTCGTACACGGCGTTCACCACGCCTCCCTACATCATCACGTACGCGATCACGCATCCGCTGCAGCCGCTCCCGCTGCCCTACACCTACAGCGGACTGCTGCCCAACAACAACCCGTTCGCGTCTGCGGGGCTGGAAAAGGACTTCTTGTCGCCGGGTTTCTGCGCGCAACAGGGTATCACGGGCTGCGGCTACTTGATCTCGTACTTTCCCGGCGGCGTGCGCTTCCCGTTCGAGGAAGACGTCGCGACCGTCGGGCAGCAGCAGTACGGCGCGTACCTGCAGGACACGATCGACATGTCGCCCCGCTGGAAGACCGAGTTGGGTCTGCGCTTAGACGGATACAACTTCCAGATTCCGCAGCAGGCCGGAGCGCCGGCATCCATCCCGGCGGCGGAGCATCAGCGGTTGTACGAGCCGCACTTCGATCAGTCGTTTTCGCCGGATCCGCGCGACACGTTCCGCGTCGGCTTCGGCCACACACTGGCGATGCCGCTGCCCAGCCAGCTGGGCGCTGACGTCAGCCGCGCGCCGTACGCGGCGTTCGATAATATCCCGTCGTACGACAACTCGACCCTGCAGCCGGCGCAGTACTGCGGCCCGCGCGCCAACCAGCGGTGCGCCACCTACGCCGATCAGCTGTATTGGCTGACGCGAGATTATCGCTACGGGAGCTCGACGCTCGAAGCACCGCTCGTGGGAGCGACGTTCACCAACGTCGACCTGTCGTGGGCGCACGAGTTCCGCGACGGCTCGGCGATGAAGATCACGCCGTTCTACCGGCGCGGCTACAACGTCATCGAGCAGACGGCGCAGATCCTGGGCTTCAACTTTCAGACGGGGTCGCCGGTCTTCGGCGACGTCGCATACTCGAATCTTGGCATCCAGCGCGCCAAAGGCATCGAGGTGCTGTACAACAAGGAAGTCCAGCTGGGCCTCTCGATGCAGGTCGGCGCGACGTACATCAACCAGTTCGGCAACGAGCCGCCCGGGGCGTTTTTGCAGCCGGCGGCGCTAGCGCTGGGCACGCAGTATCGCTCGCCCGATCTCTCGCCCTTCCAGATGAACGCCGCGTTCAATTGGAAGAACAGTCATGGCTGGCGCATCAATCCGGTCGTCTCGTTCAACGTGGGTTACCCTTACGGGGCCGGATACTACACCGCGGTCTACTGCAACGGAATCCCCGTCGTCGTGCCGAGCACGAGTCTGTCGCTGATCTACTCGCAGACGCCGGGCTACATCGATCCGTTGGACCCCGGAACGTGCACCAAGCCGAACATCGCGGCGACGCGCGGCATTCACGAGCCGAACTTGGCAGGGGGCTTCTTGACCACGCCCCGCGTCGACGCCGATCTCACCGTCGAGTACCGGCCGCCGATCAAGTCGCTGGCGCAATCGGTCTTCGGACTGCAGGTCCAAAACTTGTTCAATCAGCTCTACAACGTGCCGATCGTCAACGGCTGCTACGGCGCGCCGGTGACCAGCGGCCTGCAGAGCGGCAACGCTCCCTGCACGTTCTCGACGGCGCCGTACGCGCCCCCGGACGTCGCTTCGCACAGCTCCTCGCCGTATCTCACCTTCCCCAACGAGCCCCCGATCTCGTTCCGCCTTTACTACCAGGTGACTATATGATCGTCCGCATCTACGGCGCCACCGCCGCCCTCGCTCTCTGTTTGGCCGCGCTAAACGCGTGCGGGAACGGGGGCGCCTCGGAGCCGCCGGTGACGTCGTTCGATCCAGCGGCGACCAGCAAGCTGCAGTTCGCGGTCGGCATCGCGACGATCGCGTTCAACAAGGGCGCAAGCGTCGCGTATGGGCTCAACACCGTCGAGACGCTGCGCCAGCAGAACGGGCTGTCGGGGACACTTTTCAATCAGCCGATGATCATCGGCCCGTCGAGCTTCGACGTGCTCATCTCGACGCTGACCGGCAATCAGGTGCAGGGAGCCGGCGCGGATCTGGGCACCAATCACATCACCTGGTCGACGCTCAATCAATCGCTCTGGACCGGGCCGCCGCGCGGGCCGAAACAGTCCAGCACCGGCGCCTTCGGATACGGGCTCTGTCCGTGTAACTCCGACTCCGGCCCCGGCAACGGCTTCACGCCGCTCTATCAGGCGTACAACCTGCCGATCTATGGCCAAAACGTCTATGGGCCCGGGGCCGAGCTGTGGTACGGCGGCGCACCCGCGTTCCCCGCAGCCGGGCCGTCGCTGATAGCGTTGGGCTGGGAGGGTTATTCGCTGGGATTCAGCGACTTCGCGGTGCAACCGGTGCTGGGCGTCTATCATCTGTATGCGGCGGTGCCGCCGGCCTACGACACGCCGCAGAACCCGACGCCCAGCCCGAATCCGAACGGAACGCCGACCCCGCCGCCCGGCATCCTTGCCGCGGCCGCGCAGCTGACCAGCCTCTCCGCGCTGCCCGCGTTCACAACGCCAGCGTTCAAGCCGGACCGCAAGGGCGGCGGCACGATCAGCCTAACGGTGCCCGCGGGCGCGACCGAGGCGATGGCGGTCGTGCGCGCCAACGGCGGCAGCGGCATCTCGGGCAGCAGCTGCGTGCTCGCGCACACCATCGACAGTTATTACACGATCGTCGCGCGGGGCGCGGGGCCGGCGAAGTTGATGCTCGCCGACGACCTCGGGCCGCTGACGCAATCCGGCAAGAAAACGCCGACGATCTGCTCCAAGGGGACCTATGAGATCTATGCCGTGGGCGCAGACTACCCGGCGTACGAGGCATCGTATCCCAAGAACCTCTCGCAGCTGCCCGTGATACGAGGCCCGAGCGGTCAGGCCGACGTCACGACGTCCGATCTGCTCACCGCGGCGTATCCATGACGAACCTGCGCGCGCGAGCGATTCTGACAATCGCGGCGCTCGCTACCGCGGCATGCGGCGGCGGCTTCGGCACGCCCAACGGCCCAGTCGTGAACTCCCCGGGTGGCCCGACGCCGCCACCGCTTCCGCTCGTGACCGTGCACGTGCACGTCACGATTCCGGGACGGGAGCGCGGCATGCGCGTCCGGCCCGACTACGTCTCGCCCAACACCGAGTCGCTCGTGATCCAGCTCGCGTCGGTGGACGGCCAGGGCGTGAGCGGCGTCAACGCGACGACGATCGAGACGCGCTTACACTCGCGCGGCTGCGCGGCGCAGGGAGGCCAAACGGTCTGCACCGCAACGGCGCTCGGCTCGCCCGGCGAGGACGTCTTCTCTGTCACGACCTATGCGGGCTCGAATGCCACCGGCGCCGTCTTATCGGTTGGAACCGTGGCGGCGAAGATCGGATCGGGCGACGGCAACGTGCAGATCGACAACCTCACGCTCACCCTCGACGGCGTGATCGCGTCGCTGCATCTGTCGCTTTCGCCCAACGCGGGCAAGCGCGGAAAGTCGATGACGGCGGCGGTCGCGCTCGCGGCCTTCGACGCCACCGATGCGCAGATCGTCGGCGCTAGTCCTTTTCTTTCGCCGATCGCGCTGACCATCCAAGGCGACACGGTGCACGCGTTTCGACTGCACTCGGGCCGTGAGTCGGGCGCCTCGCTCTCGATCGTGAAGCCGACATCGGGCATCACGCTCACCTACGACGGCAACCGCCAGGCGTCGCCGGTAACGGTGCAGGCCGCCGTCGACGGGCCGAGCTCGATCGGTGCGCACGCGCACTTCGCGCTGCACGGAAAACAGCCGCCGCCGCCGGTCGGCACGATCTACGCGCTCAATCTTGGCAGTCATAACGGACTCGGCGCCACGGTGACGGAGTATGACGGCAAGGAGAAGGGCGATGCCACGCCCGAGCGCACGCTGCAGCTCAGCTCGAAGCTGTACGCACGCAGCATCGCGCTCGATGCGAGCGGCAACCTCTATGTCGGCTTCTTCGACAATCAGTTCGGCTTCTCGTCGCAGACGGGTGCGCCGGACACCGGCAACGTCGTCGCGATCTATGCGCCGGGTGCGAGCGGCAAGACGCCGCCGACCGCGCTGCTGACCGCGGACGGCAAGACCGGCACCGCCGTCTTCCCGCTCTACATGAGCTTCGATCCGTCCGGCGACCTCGTGACGTACGGCGCGACGACGGTGGACGGCAACACCGGTGACGCAGTGCTCACCTACGCGCCGGGCAGCAAGGGCGCCGCGAAGCCGCTGCATGGCTTCGACTTCGCGAACCCGGTGATTCGCTACGGTGGTCCCGCCGGCTTGACGCTCGACGCGTCGGGCAACTTCTACGTGAACGGCGCGCTCCACACATCGCTCGGACCAAGCTATGGACTGTTCACGGCGCTGGCATCCGACGCCGGCAATCCACAGACGAATCCGGCGCGCACGATTCCGTGGAACCCCTCGACGACCCAGTTGACGCCCGGCATCACGACCAACGTCGCGCTCGACTCCAGCGGCGAAATCTTCATCGCGAACACGCTGTTGGGCGGCGGAAGCAGCTCGACGACGTGCCAGGGTCGCGCCAACGTCTTTGCCTCCGGCGCGTCCGGCGGCGTTACCAACGTCCCGCCGTTGCGGATCCTGTCGTTGGACGGCGTCTTCTCGAGTGATCCGCTGTGCGACTCGCCGCGCGACCCGCGGCCGCCGTTCTTCCCGACGATTGCCATGTACGGGACGACACTCTTCGTCGCCGACGACTTCAACAACGCGATCGACGCGTATCCCGCCAATGCGAGCGGCAACGTCAAATCGACGCTGACGATCTCGGGCTCGGCGACGCAGCTCAAGGCTCCGATCGCGCTCGCGATCACGAAACTTTCCGGTCGGGCCATGGCTCGGCCGGCTCATCACCAGTCTGACGCACTCAACGCCCAATGAGGAAACTTCACATGAACAAAACCTTGGCCACTGTGGCCTTGGCAGCCGTGCCGGCGCTGCTGCTGAGCGCCTGCAACGGCAGCGCGGGCGGAGGCAACTCCGCAATCGCGCCGCTTCCGAACTCCTCGCAGGCTTCGCACGCAACGCGCGTTCGCGGTCTCGACAACGGTCCCAACGATCTCCACGCGGGCGGCGCGACGTTCCCAGCGTACGCGTACAACCTCGCGAGCCAACCCGCCGGCCTCTACAATCAGCCGCAGGCGCCTCCGGGACAGGGTTCGCTCTTCTATTCCGTGCCGACGAAGGGCACGATCTTCTACTGTCTGACCGGCAGCGGCTACGGCCGAGCCGAGTTCACCACGAACAACGGCACCGCGACGACGGCTTGCGCGCCGCTGGGCGCGTCGCCGACGGGATTCGGCGGACGTCAGGATCCGCTCGACTTCGTGGGCAGCGACGTCGCGCTCAAGTCGAGCGAGTACACGACGTATAAAGCGAATCGCGAGTCGGGCACCAAGACCTGGGGCGAGCCCTTCGAGTTTCCGACCATCGGCGGTCCGATCGTGTTCGGCTTCCGTCCGCAAGACTTCGCGGTCTCGCAGATCAAGCTGTCGCAATGGACCTACTGCGCGATCGTCAACGGCACGATCAGCGACTGGAACGACGGCGCGATCACGCAGGACAACGGCGGCTCGGTGACCGGCGGCTCGTCGCAGACGATCACGTTCTACTTCCGCTCGGACAGCAGCGGAACGAGCTTCCTGTTTACCAACCATCTGAACACGGCGTGCAACATCACGTTCAAGCCGCCGTACAACAAGGCCCCGTACGGCGGTCCGAGCCGCAGCGCCGCGTGGACCTTCGGCGTCAACAGCGTCTGGCCGGGCCCCGGATCGTCGGGCGACCCGAACCCGCGCTTCATCGGCGAGAGCGGTAACCCGGGCGTGCTCGCGGCCATCCAGACGACGCCGTTTGGCACCGGTTACGTCGAGGGCGCGTACGCGGCCTCGGCCAATCCGGCGGTCGGCCAGGCGCTTCTGCAGAACGGCTTCGCGAACGGTCAGGCGATCTTCACGAATCCTACCAACAAGAAGCAGGTGAAGAACGCGCTGAAGAAGGTCAACGCTCGCTCGATCACCTACGGTGAGGGCAGCGACGGCCAGCCGCTCGGCACGAGCGCCCCGTGGTGCGTCCTGTACATCGATCCGAAGAACTTCGTTAGCCCGCCATCGAACACGTACCCCATCGTCGGCGTGAGCTACTGGCTGTTCTACGGTCAGAACAACGGCATCCACGTCTCGGACAAGAAGAAACTCATCAACTGGCTCGCAACATCGAGCGCGGCCAACCGCATCACCAACAGGCTCGAGTACATTCCGCTGCCGCTCAGCGTCCATACAGCGATCGTAAACGCGCTGAATGGAAACGGCGGCAGCCAACCCGCGTGTCTGCAGTAGACGCTCCGAAGGCCAACACGCGCGCCGCATTCGTGCGGCGCGCGTGCGCCCTTCTCTGTATCGCCGCGGGCGGCGGGTGCGGCGGCTCGAGCTCCTCGTCCTCGACGATGCCGTCGGTCTCGAGCAATATCTTGGTGCGGTTCGCCGACGGGGCGCCGTCGCTCAAGACGCTCATCAACGGCTATCCGACCGACATCGGCGCCGCGTATCTGCAAGCCAACGGAAAGACCGTCGCATCATCGTTCGTCTACGGCACGCTGACCACGTTCGTGATGCTGCCCGCGGGCACGCTGTCGCTCAAGGCGCTCGATACGACCGGCTACTTCGTGGGCCCGCTCAAGACGCCGGCGTTGACGGCCGGGAACCGCTACACGCTCGTCGTGGCCGGAGCGTACCCCAACTACGGCGTGCTGGTATTTACGGAGCCGAAAGCGTCGAGCGGCGCGCAGCTGTCGCTTTACGAGGCGTCTCCGACGGTTCCGTCGGCGGACTTCGGGAGTTTCAGCGCGTCGACGCACACGAACTTCAAGAAGCTCGGCAGCGCGCAGTTCGGCAGCGTCGCGACGGTTTCGCTCGGAAGCGCCGCATCGAACCTCGGGGGGTATGCCGGGAAGGCGAGCGCGCCGCTCGGGACGCTCACGCTGCGCCAAATCAATCCCTTCGATCGGCGCAACGTCTTGCCGTATCACCGCGCCGCGCGGCTGTCGCTCTTCTTGTTCGATCCGAAGTCCGGCAGCACCGTCGGCCCCGTCTTTGGGAGCCTCGATCGATGAAAGCCTCCTCGTATTTTGTACTGCTGGTCGCGCTGGCCGGCGCCGTCGCGGCGATCTCTGGGTGCGGGACGACGGGTCCGGCGCCGATCGGCGTCTCGAACCCGCCGCAGCCCACATCCACGCCCGCCGCGCACTGGCTGTACGTCGACCACAACGGCACGTTTTTTGCATACACGCTTCCGCTGACGGCGCAGTCGCGGCCGGTGCGCACGCTGCAAGAATGGCCGGGCCTCGGCTTTGCGCCGCAGATCGCCGTGGATCCGTACGGCAGCGTCGCGCTCACGAGCCCCAAGACGATCCGCGTGTTTCATCCGCCTATTCTCTCGTTCGCGCGCTCGCACGCGCGGCTCAGCATACCGCTCACGCCGGCGATAACCGAGATCGGCCTGTCCGGCGCGGACCTCGTCGACATCGAGTACGACCCGAATCAAAACCTGTGGCTCCTCAACAACCTGGGCGGAGAGGTCTCCGAACTGCAGGCGCCGCTCCGGAAGAATAGCGTGGCCGCCGTCACGATACAGTTCGGCGCGCCGGGCTCGAAGACGGCCGGTTTCTCAACGCTGTTCCAGGCGCGCTTCGACGTCAACGCCGCGCTGTACGTCTACGCGAGCAACGGGCAGCGAGCGCGCCTGTTCAAGGTCGGCTTCCCGTATGCCAAGCCGCCCGGATCGATCGGGTTGAACATCCTTCAGTCCGACTTCGTGGACTCGAGCCAATGGCCGCCGACGGCGCCGGTGCAGCCGTCGCTGCTCTTGGGTCAGTATTTTGGTCCGCTGCGGTCGCCGCATCCCGGCTCGCCTCCGTCTCCCCCGGTCGACGTGATGAGCCAGTTTCAGGAGCCGCTCAACCAGCAGAACCGCGGTCTCTTTCCGGACGAGCACGCCGACACCATCGTCGGAGCGCTGATCGCGGATCCCCCGCGCGGCGCCTTCTACACGCTGGATGCCGCCGATGGCCGCCTCAACGTCTACGGTTTGCCGATGCGCAGCCATGCGACGCCGGCGATATCCCTGCGCTGCCTCGCAACAGGCGGAAACTGCAGCCAGAAGATCGAGCACCTGTTCTTGGCGCCCTAGAGAACCCAGACCGGCGGCGCGGGCGGCCGCGTCGAAGCAGTTCGGCGTGCGCGCCATGACGCTCGAGCGGCCCGCGCCGATCGAAACGAATCCGCTGCGACTGACGGATAGGCCGAAGCCGGCGCCGGCGCCCGGCGAGATTTGCGTGCGCGTCCGCGCGTGCGGCGTTTGCCGGACGGATCTGCACGTCGCCGAGGGCGACCTCGCGCCGAAGCACCGCGGCATCGTTCCCGGCCACGAGATCGTCGGCGTCGTCGAGCAGGCCGGTGCGGGCAGCGAGCGATTCGCCGTCGGATCGCGCGTCGGCATCGCATGGCTGCGCCAGACCGACGGGACGTGCGAGTACTGCCGTAGCGGACGCGAGAATCTCTGCCCCAACGCGCTCTTCACCGGTTGGGATCGCGACGGCGGGTACGCCGAATACGCGGTCGTGCGCGAAGATTTCGCGTATCGTCTTCCCGACGAGATCGACGACGAGCACGCCGCGCCGCTCCTGTGCGCCGGCATCATCGGGTTTCGCGCCATCAAACGCGCCGGGGTCGCACCGGGCGCCACGGTGGGGCTGTACGGGTTCGGCGGCTCGGCGCATCTGGCGCTGCAGGTGCTGCGGCATTGGAACTGTCGCGTGTTCGTCATGAGCCGCGGCGGAATCCATCGCGACCTCGCGCAGGAGCTCGGAGCAGATTGGATCGGCGACGCCTCCGAGGCTCCGCCGGCGCCGCTAGACGCGGCCATTTTATTCGCGCCGGCCGGCGAGCTCGTGCCAACGATCATGTCGGCGTTGCGGCGCGGCGGCGTGCTGGCGATCGCCGGAATTTATGTCACGCAGATTCCACCGCTCGACTACGCCGCGCAACTGTTCGAGGAGAGAGAGATCCGCAGCGTCACCGCCAACACCCGCGCGGACGGCGAGGAGTTCCTCGCCATCGCCGGCGCGATACCGATACGATCTATGACGGTGGGAATGCACCTGGAAGACGCGAACCGCGCACTCAACATGCTCAAGCACGACGAGCTTCGCGGCGCTGCGGTGTTGCACGTATGATTCGATTCGTTTGCGGCGCCGCGATCGTGGCGCTCGCGGCCTGCAGCGGCGCGTTCGGCGAGCGTGCGCGCGAAGATTTTCATCAGGCGCTCGACGTTAGTGCGGGCGCGACGGTGCACGTGGACAACATCGCGGGCAGCGTCAAGATCGCCGCGTGGTCGAAGCCGATCGTAGACGTTCGCGCGACGAAATACGGCAACGACGCGCCGGAGCTGCGCTCGGTGACGATCGAGGTTCGCAGTGCGGGCAAAGACGTGTTCGTCAAGACGAACTACCAGGGGCTGCACCACGGCACGGTGCGCTACCGAATCGCGGTTCCGGCGGATGCATCTTTGGATATCTCGAACGTCGCCGGCACCGTCGACCTCGCCGGTACCGGCGGCGACGTCACGGTGGAGACGCAGGCCGGGGCGATTACGGCGGACGTCGGGCGCGTGGCCGGAAACCGCGCGATCGACCTGCGCGCCACTACCGGCGCCGTCGAACTCTCGATCGCCCCGAACAGCGACGCCTCGATCGCGGCGTCCAGCGCCGTCGGAGACATCACCAGCCGCATCCCGGGCGTCGCGGCGAGCCGCGAGAACCTCATCGGCGCCCGCGCGAGCGGGATGATCGGAACGGGGAGCGGCCGGATCCGCGTCGGCACCACGACCGGCGCGATCACCTTGCAATTCTAATTCAACGTATGTACGGCGTTGACGCGTTAACGCCGCAATCTTTGCCATAATGGCGGGATGAAGGCTTCCACCGTCTTAACCACGGCTGCCGTCGCGTTTCTCGCGGCGTGTTCCGGCAGCGCGAGATCCCCCCAGGCGCTCTACGCCCTCCCCGCCGTCAACCAAGCCCCGCAGCGGTCGGACTATGCGACCGTCGTACCGCCGCAACTGCGCCCCATCGGCGGCGCGGCGGCGTTGCCGTTGACGCTCGAGCCGAGCGCGCTGAGCGCCGGGGGAATCTACGCCAGCGAGTTCTACGCGACCGACATCTGGGGATTTCCGATTGCGAACAAGCACAATCGCAAGGCGATGTGCGTCGTCACGCACGTCCTAGGCGCCAACGGCATCGCGGTCGACGCTAGCGGCAACCTGATCGATCCCGACGGCGGTACGGACACGGTCATCGTCTTCAAGGGTGGAAAGATGTGCGGACCCAAGCTGGGCGAGGTCAAGGATCCGTATGGGCAGCCTTCAGACGCGGCGAGCGCGGACGCCGCTAACGGAACGATCGTCGTCGCGAACATCACCGACAAGAACAAGACGCCCGGCAGCGTCACGCGTTGCACGCTCGCGCACGGGTGCAAGACAAACCTCAAAAGCTCCAACATGGATGAAGTCGCCGGCGTCGCGCTTGCCAAAAACGGCGACTGCTGGGCGTCGGCAAGCAATTCGAACGGTACGGCGACGCTGACGTACTTCAAGGGTTGTCTCGCTCCCGGCAAAAGGGCGACCGGCTACCGCAACGCCTACTACGGCGGTCTCGACATCGACAACCAGGGGAACCTCGTTTCGCTGAGCTACTCGGATGCGAAGCTCTACGTCTACAAGGGATGCAATCCCAAGTGCACGCTGGTTGGCGGACCCTTCGCGATGAAGGGCGAGGCCACGTTCGGCCACTTGAACGCCGCCTCCACCAAGCTGGTCACCGGCGACTATCAGTACGGCCAAATCGACGTCTACAACTACAGCCCCCACAAGGTCCGGTTCGCGTACAGCTTCAACCGGGGCTTCAGCCCCAGCGAGCTCGTCGAGGGGGCCGCGTTCAACCCGCGATCGACCGAATAGGGCCCCAAAAGGGTCAGAAAAATTGACGAGGATGCAGGATTCCGGCACCTTGGACCAAAGGACAGGCCTCCCTAGGTCTCAGACGGAGTTTTGCGGATGCCCCAACCACTGGAGTGCACCTCGGTTCAATTACCGGCCATCCGCTTAACCGCCGCGGCGGAAGCTCTCGAAGGCCTAGCACTTCCCTAACTACAAATAAGGAGAATTCTCCCTATGCGTTTGTTATCAGCAGCGGTCTGTACATCAGTCGCTGCAGCGCTTCTCGCCAGCTGCTCGGGCGGCAACCTGGGGTCGATGACCTCATCGGTTCCGGGCACCGGCAGCAGCGCATCTAAGTACCAGGCGCTGCACAAGGCTGGTGCTGTCAGCATCATCCCGAAGTCGGCGCTGCCCAAGGGGCCGGTGAAGCTCAAGGGACGCCAGGCTCCGCCTCAAGAGATGAAGGGCATCTACGTCGCCCAGTTCTTCGGATCGACCGTTAACGGTTACACGAAGAACAACAGCGGCAACGGCGCAGCCATCTGCACCGTGCCGGGCGGCAGTGTCAACAACGTCGCCACGGACACCGCGGGCAACCTGATCGTTCCCGATGCGTTCAGCGGCGTAGTCGTCTACCCCGGCCCGACGATGTGCGGATCGGGATCACCGACGACCATCACCGACAGCTATGGTCAGGCCTCTGACGCAGCGGCGGTCAACGCCCTCACCGGCACGACCGTCGTCGGCAACATCCTCGGCCCTGGCTACGTGATTGCCTGCACCAGCGGCGTCTGCAGCCAGCTCACGCCGAGCTCGCAAGGCATCGGCGAAGTCGCCGGTGTCGCCATGGACGCAGCCGGCGATTGCTGGGCTGACTCCTACAACGCCGCGTTCACGGCCGTCGTGCTCACGTACTGGGCCGGCTGCTCGGGAACGGGTCAGAACGCCACCGGCTGGTCGAACACCGGCTACGGCGGTATCGACGTCGACAACTCGGGCAACATCGTGTCCTTCAACTGGCACGGCTCGGCCGGCACGGACCTCTGGGTCTACTCGGGATGCAACCCGGCCTGCACCGGCGTCAGCGACAACACGCTCACGAACAACACGGCGATCTTCGGCCACATCGGCAAGCATGGCCAGCGCCTCGTTGCCGGTGCGTACCTGAAGGGTCAGGCTGACATCTATCAGTACAGCCCGAGCACGCTCACATACTACTACAGCTTCAACAACGGTCTGTCTGTTACGGGCGACACCGAAGGCGCCGCCTACAGCCCGTCCTCGAAGAAGTAGAAGTAAACTAAACAACTCGATACGCGAGTATGCAAATGGGGTGGCCGGCGGATGCTGGCCACCCTCTTTGTTTCTCGGACGTCATGTGAAGGAGCAACGATCATGCGCGCGTTTACACTTTCGTTGGCGGCAGGCGTCGCAGCGGCGCTGCTGGCGAGTTGCTCGGGCGGCAACCCGGGATCGATGACCTCGTCCGTTCCCGGCACCGGCAGCGCAGCGAAGGTCCAGGCGCTCAAACGCGCGGGCGCGGTGAGCATCATTCCGCGATCGGCGCTGCCGAAGGGACCGCAGAGACTC
>DATKHY010000003.1:300000-377500 GCA_035544215.1 Candidatus Binatia bacterium
TCTTCAGCTGTGCTCCCCCGCGACGCAAGTCGTCGGCGGGTCGACGTGCCTTGGACCTTCGGAGGATCGGCCGGCGTAGACGTCTGTCGGCATCTCGACCTCACGAAGGCCTCCGCGATCGACCGGGGGCCTTTTCATTTCTATTACTTCACGCTGAACAACGAGGCGAATCGTGGACTCTTGGCTCAATGCCGAAATTCGGAAACGCCGTGAGGACGCCTTGGAAAACGCCCGCCGCGGCAGGCTCGCGAGCCTGGCCGCGCGCGGACGAAGTACGAGGGTTCGCACGCGCATCGCTGCCGGCGCACAGGCGGCGAGCGACGCGCTGGCCGCGCTCGCGCGCAGCCTACGCGACGGCGAGACCGCATAACTACCACGGAAGGGCGTCGGCGCCGAAGGTGTCGGCGCCCTCCCACTCCGCTTGAAATCGCGCGTGTGTGGCCGCGGCTTGCGCGGCCTGTCCCCGTGCCGCCAGAGCGATCGCTAAGCCGTAGAGCGCGCGCGGATCGTTTGGGTATGCCGCGAGCGCGCTCGCAAAGGCGGAAACCGCTCCGGCGAAATCTCCTTGTCGCAACGCGAGTGCGCCCAAGATCTCGTCCGCCGGAAACAAGGGGATCAGCTCGCCGCTGAATTCCGCCCGTTGGTTGTCGCGAGCGCGTCCGATCCAACTCGCGGCGTCGTCGGGCTTCCCGTCGGCGGCTGCGGCCTCGGCTAGGAAGAGCTGCGGCACATAGCCTTGCGAGGTGTTCCCGGACGCGACTTGTTTCGCGATCGCTCGTGCCTCCGCGGTGCGTCCCAAGCGCAGCGCGGCCCAGCCGCGCACGCTCGGGTAGCCGAAGGCGCCGTCGCTCGCAGCGTAGGCGGCCCCGTAACGTCCGAACCGCAGCGCCGTCACCGCATCGAAATCTTGATCGAACGCACCCGCCATGCGCTGCGCCCAGCTGCGCGCCGCGGCGTAGTTTCCGAGCATCATCGCTGCGGAGTATCCGACGGCCACGTCGTGCTTGGCGTAGCGGCGCGCGTGCTCCCCGTCCAAACCGCCGGGGAGCTCGCCGAGCAGCGCGAAGGCGCGATCGCTCGACGCGAGGGCCGCGCGATACTCTCCCGCCTCGATCCAGTAATGCGCCGGCATGTGCGCGAGGTGCTCGGCCTCGGGCGGAAACTTGGTGGCATCCAGCCGTTGCGCGCAAGCTCGGGCAGGAGCGCGATCCGGTGCGAGGTCGTAGAGGTGGATGCAGAGATGGTTGGCCATCGCGCTCCTTGGATCGCCGCGCAAGACGCTCGTGACGAGCTCGAGCGCTTCGCGCGACGTCTCCGATGCGAGCGCGCCATTGCTCCATGCGAGGCCGCCTTCCTCGAGGAGCGCCTCGGCTGCGATCAGCCGAGCGTTCTCGGCCCCGGACTCGCGCGCGAACTGCAGCATGGCTTGGCCGTACGCGGCGTCGTTCGCCTGCCAGTCGGCGAAGCTCCCGCGATAGCGGCGAGCCAGAATCGCGATGAGCTCACGCTCGCGGACTGTTGCGCCCGCGGCCAGCGAGGTCGCTTTCCGGATCGCCAGCGCTCCGCGGTCGAAGCGCTGCGCGGTCATTGGCGTGTTCAGATCCGGGCCGCTTGCGAGCGCGACGCCCCAGAGAGCCATCGCCAGACGCGGATCGAGCGCCGCGGCGCGTGCGAACGACAGCGCGGCGTCGTCGCCGTTGTAGGCATAGTAGAGGAAGAGGCCGCGGTCGACCGCGGTCTGCGCCTGCGGATTAGCGGTCGAGACCGGCAGGTGAACCGAGGTGGCAACCGGCACCACGGCCGCGAGAACGACGGCGACGAGACTCACGGAAAACTCTTCCACGAGCGTCACCGCGGTTCGTGCTGGACAGCGCGCGCGATGGTAGGGTAAGATTCGGTTTTGTCCAAGGAGCCGTCACCGGTACGGGCGCGTAGCTCAGCGGGAGAGCATCCGCTTCACACGCGGGGGGTCGCTGGTTCGAGCCCAGCCGTGCCCACCACGCCGAGCCGGTAACCGGTCTTGGCGCTGTAGCTCAGTTGGTTAGAGCGTCGCCCTGTCACGGCGAAGGTCGTGGGTTCGAGCCCCATCAGCGTCGCCATCGTCACGAGCGCATCGCACACCACCATGCGATGCGCTCGCAAATCGCGTGCCAAGGTAGCTCAGTTGGTAGAGCACGCGCCTGAAAAGCGCGGTGTCGCCAGTTCGATTCTGGCCCTTGGCACCACGGTGCCGAGAGGCCCGCCAGCCGGGCCTCTCTTTCATTGGGCAACGGGATGACCGTCACGAGGGCGGTTCGGTCGAAGGGCGACGTCCTCGCCACAAACTTAGGGCGAGAGTTTGGTGTGGGTATTGAGCCACTCGTTGACCCAGGTCTTTCCACCATCGTCCGAAACGGCTTCATCGTCGTGCGCCGTTCGCGCTGCGCTTGGGAAGAACCGGAAGCGACCGAGCACCATCTTGCCGTCGACTCGTTCCATCCCATAGAAGTCGCCTTGACCGTTGGTGAAACCGCCGTACATCGGATCGCTCAGTGCACCGTCGCCCTTGGAGGCAAAACTTAAGGTCCATTGCTTGCTTTGCGGCAAATACATGCGCAGGGCGAGAAACTCGTAACGCCTCGTCGGAGCGTGGGCGTCGATCATCGCGTAGTTCGCCGCGCCGCTCCAAATTTTGTGGAGTACCACCGTCCCGTTTAGCTCGATCCGTGCGGTCGATCCGGCGAGCGGACGAAGGCGACGTGACATGTGAATGTTCCAGCTGCCGAACTGCCAATCGAAACCATGCTGCGCAACGGGAAACGCCGGGATTGGCGCTGATGCGGGCTCGCTAGCGTCGCTCGAAAGACGCGTGAGGTCCGCGACGAAATTCGGTTTCCAGCTTTGGCCGCCGTCGCTCGACTCCGATTGTTCGAAGTGGTAGCCATTCGACGGTGAGGTCACATAGCGTTGGTGTAGGAACACCGTGTGGCCGTGGTCGGTCTCTTGATTGTAGAAGTCGCCGACGCCGCCGGCGAAATGACCAACCATCGGAGCTCCGACGGTACCATCACGGCGGTTAGCCCAGTACAAGCTCCACTCGTGACTCCTTGCGTCGTAGAGGCGCATCGTCATCCCTTGCAAACTCGGCGAGAGTATCTCCTCAATATCACCGTTGCCGTCCCAGAGATTACGGTTAACCACGGTCCCCGTAATGTGCACCCAATTCGACCTATTCCAGTAGGCGATATGCGTTCGCCAGCTGCCGAGTAAGAAATCGAAGTCATGGCCACCATCTCCCATGATGTTCGCATTGGCGACGCGAGTGAAGTTTTGCGTCAACGTCGTCGCCCAGGTCTTGCCGCTGTCGGCCGAGGCCTGTTCTTCGGTACGAAACGACGTCGGCGTGATGTTCGAATACACGATGCGTTGGCTCCCTGCGGTGAAGACCCCGCGCCCGTTTTCGAACGTCCCGATGAGCGGCGCATCAAAAGTGCCGGTCCCGGCTTTGGTCCAATAGACGCTCCACGTACCCGTCATGGTGCCGTAGAGGCGCATCATAAGCCCGGTAAAGTGCGGCGTAGGATTTTGCGCCTGGAGCTGTGCGAGGCTCGCGCCGTCCCAAAGCGTGCGCACGATGTGCCGGTAGCAGCACGGACCGCCGTCAATTGTCCACGTGCCGTCCTCGAAAGCGAAGTCGTGGCTTCCGTCTCGAGATGCGGCCGGGGTGGTCGCGATCAGCAGGGAGGCGAGCAGAAGAAGCCACCGGATGTTTCTCATGCCCCGATTCTATGGCAGGAGCGGCCCCTTGTAACGTGCCACTTCTCGCCCATATGAGGGAGCCGCTTTTGGTCGAGCCGCTCTTTCCCGACCGGAGTAGCGGCGAACCGCTCGCAATGCAGCTTGCACGACGGCTACGTACGGCGATTGACTCCGGCGCGATTCCTGCGCGCACGAAGATGCTCGGCTCGCGCGAGTTGGCTAAGCGGCTCGGCCTGGGACGCAATACCGTCGCACTGGCTTTTGAACAATTGACGGCGGAAGGCTATCTCCAAACACGGCGAGGGTCGGGGACGTTCGTCGCACTGCCGCTTCTCAAGCGCCACCAAGTCGTCCGAACGAGCGTCGTTTCCGACGATGCTGCGAACCGGCAAAGCGCGGCCCTGCGGTCGCATTTTTGCGTTGCCGCGGGACGCGGGCCGTTACGGCCGGGCATGCCCTTCTTGCCGGCGTTTCCGTTGAACACGTGGAAACGCTGTGCGCGAGAGGCGCTGACCGTCTACGATCGCGGTTTGGGGTACGGGCCGGCATACGGTACCGATGCGTTGCGCGGGGCAATCGCGCAGCACGTCCGCCAGTTTCGGGGCATCAGCGCAGATCGGGAGCAGATCATTGTCGTCGAAGGAGCGCAGGCGGCGATACATCTCGCAGCACTCGTTCTCACGAAAGCTGGCGATACAATCGCGATAGAGGATCCCTGCTATGCGTTGGCGTGCGCGGCATTCCACCTTTTGAACTTGCGCCTTCATGCCGTTCCGGTTGATGAAGAGGGGTTGCGCACGGATGCGTTAACGCGCCACGCGCGTTGCGTGTTCGTAACACCGACACATCAGTTTCCACTCGGCGGTACGTTGCCACTCGCGCGGCGATTGGAACTCCTCGAGTGGGCCCAAGAGCGCGACGCCTATGTGCTGGAGGACGACTACGACAGCGAGTTCACGAGTCGAATGCGCCCGTTGCCGGCGCTGCAGAGCCTCGACCGGCACGAGCGCGTAGTTTACATCGGCAGCTTCAGCAAGAGCCTTGCGCCGGCACTGCGTGTGGGCTTTCTCATCGTGCCGCCGCATCTCGCGCGAGCGTTTCGCGCCGCCCGTGCGAGCAGTAGTCTTGGCGTCGCCCTGCATCTTCAGGAGACACTGGCGCACTTTATCGACCGTGGCCACTTTGCGCGCCATCTTCGCCGGATGAACGGGCGCTACGACCGCAAGCGTACTATCCTCGCGCGAGCGCTCGAGCCGCTATCGGGGCGCGGATATACACTCGGGCCGACGCAGGTTGGCTTGCACTTCTCGCTACGCGCCAACCGCAAGTTCGACGATCGTGCGCTCGCGTTTGTCGATGACGATCACCGCGTGCTCGCGCTCTCTTCGCTCTGTATCGAGCGCAAAGATTGCTTCGGGTTTGCCCTTGGATTTACGAATGGAACGGACGACGAAATCGCTCAAGCTGCAGACAGGTTTGTGCTTTGGGTGACACGGTAGGGACGACCGCGGGTAGTGCCAAGAAAAGACTGCGACGTTGAACGATGATGGAGCATGACGGGCTAGCGGAGCGTGCGGTCGAAAAACTCGAGCGTTCTGCGCCAGGCGGTTTCGGCGTGCTCGGGATGGTAATGGCCGAGGCCGCCCTCGCCGAGCTTGCCGGTGTTGTAGAAGCCATGCTCGGCGTCGTAGCGATGAAACTCGTACGGCGCGCCGGCCGCTTTGAGCTTGGCCTCCAGTGCGTCGACGTCCTCGATCGCGAAGAACGCGTCGCGCAGCGCAAAGTGCCCCTGAATCGGGACGCCGATGTTGTTCGGATCGCCGGCCCCCGCCGGGGGATTTCCGTACCAGATGCTGGCCGAATCGAACTTCACGCCGTGCATGAGGCAGAGCATCGCCAGGGCGCCTCCCATGCAGAAGCCGATCACACCGACCCGCGGAGCGCCGTGGTCGCGCAGATACTGCGCGGCGCCGGCGCCGTCTTGCGTCGCGGCGTCGCCGAAGTCCAGGCCCTGCATGAGATGGTTGGCCTCGTCACCGGTCGCGGCGCTGCGTCCGCGAAACAGATCCGCTACCAACACGTTGAAGCCGTGCTCGGCGAGCCGATCCGCCGTCGCCTTGATGCGGTCGTCGACTCCCCACCACTCCTCGAACATGACGATTCCCGGCGCGCGTTCGGGATGCGGCGCTTGCGCGAGGTAACCGGGAGCCGTCTTGCCGTCAGGGCGCGTGAACTCGACGGCGGCTCCCATCAGCGGTGTGCCGCCGGCGCGACCTCTTCGGCATCTTGGCGTTCGAGGTTCTCGATTCGCTCCGCCAGGAGCCACGCATTCGCGGCTTTTATCTGCTCGGGGCGCACGCGCGCGACGAACCAGTTGTAGAGCGACTCGTCGGTGAGATTGTTACGCAGGGCTTGGTCGAACTCGGCGCGGGCGATTCCCCAGCGCTCGAGCATGCCCTGGTCCATCGGACACGGATAGATGTAGTCGTGGATCGTCTCCGCAGCCGATGCGCGGCCCTTGTCGGATACGCGAAGCAGCCAGAGCGCTTCGCCGATGCTCTCGCGCCCACGGCGCGGAAAAGTCTTTCCATCACGAAAATCGGTAGGCATGCGCCCCATAATGCACGACCGCTGCGGCGGGTTGCGCCGCGCGGCCAAGCGAACGGTGCGTAGAGATGCAAGTTGCAAAGGCGCCGCCGCCGCACGAGCCGCGATGGCACGCCTCGCTGGCCGTCGTGGCGGCGATGCTGTTGTACATCACGCTTCCGCCACGGCTGACGATCGGCCCAGTGTGGGCCGCGCCCGCGATCGTGCTGCTGCTCCTCATCCCGTTGTCGATTCTGGTGCCGCGGCGCCACCGCGAGACGCGGCGAACGCGCTTGTGGAGCATCATGCTCATCGCGATCGTGAATTTCTTCAATCTAGTCTCGGTGCTCTTGCTCGTCGGCGGCCTGTTCCGCCCGGAGAAGGCGGTCCTGCATTCGGCCGCCATTTTGCTGCGCACCGGCGGGCAGATCTGGGCGACCAACATTCTCGTCTTCGCGCTCTGGTTCTACGAGCTCGACGGCGACGGTCCCGACGCTCGCGCCCACGCCAACTCCGCCACCGAGTTCGAGAACGCGGACTTCCTCTTTCCTCAGATGAGTATCGCCCTCGCCGGTGGCGCCGGCATGCAGTGCATCGACCGGAACTGGAAGCCTCAGTTCTTGGACTACCTCTACCTGGCGTTCACCAACTCGACCGCCTTCAGCCCGACTGACACGATGCCGCTGAGCCGCTGGGCCAAGATCCTCATGACGGTTGAGGCGGTCATCTCCCTGATCACGATCGCGATCGTCGTTGCACGCTCGATCAATGCTATATCCTAGGCACCCGATTTGCCGGGGGAGCCCAACTCGAAGCCGCGGTTCGGGGTTGTAGGACGGAGTATGAAGCGGCTAGAACCGGAAGGGTCGCCGTGCGCGGGTATGATGTAATGGCAGCCTGCGACCTTCCCAAGGTTGATGCGTGGGTTCGATTCCCACTACCCGCTTGGGGACCCGCGCTGCTTTGCAGCGTGGGGGCACGTAGGCGCTTGCGCCGTAGTGCCTTTAAGACTTCGGGGTCCCCCATGCGCAAAGCGCATTGGGGCATGGCGACGTAGCCAAGTGGTAAGGCAGGGCTCTGCAAAAGCCCCACTCGGCAGTTCGAATCTGCCCGTCGCCTCCAGATTTTCCAAGTGATGCGGGTCGCGGTCGTCGGGGCGGGCGCCATAGGCGGCTTCATCGCCGCTGCCCTGGCGAGAGCCGGGGCGCCGGTAGCGATCGTGGCGCGCCGCGCGCACCTCGCGGCGATCCGCCGCGACGGGCTGCGCGTCGAAAGCGACCTCGGCGCCTTCACCGTCAAGGTGCAAGCAGGCGACGATCTACGCGAGCTCGGCGTCTTCGACGCGCTCTTGCTGACGTTCAAGGCGCACCACTGGCCTGAATTCCTACCGCAGCTACGGCCGTTTGCGGAGACGCCGGCGACGATCGTGACGCTGCAGAACGGCGTCCCGTTTTGGTACGTGCGCCAGCCCCCGCTGCGCAGCGTCGATCCCGGCGGCCTCATCGGCGGCCTCTTCGCTGACGATCGCGTGGTCGGCGGCGTCGTGCACGTATCGGGCGAGCTGCCGGCGCCGGGCTTCGTTCGGCAGAGCGGCGGCCTGCGCTACGTGCTGGGCCGAACGAGCGGCAGCGATGACGCGCGCGCCGAGTCGATCGTCCGCCTCTTGCGAAACGCCGGCCTCATGGCGGAGATCGATCCGAACGTTCGCGCGACGGTCTGGCTCAAAGTCGTGAATAATGCGGGCCTCAACTCGGTGAGCGTTCTGCGCCGCGCGCGGATCAAGCCGATGCTCTCCGACCCTGACGCGCGCGCGCACGTGCGCCGGCTGATGATTGAGGCGCTGCACGTCGGGCAGGCGATGAAGGTCGTGCAAGACGTCGACGTGGACGCGCGCATCGAGTACGCCGCTCGGTTGGACGACGTGAAGACATCGATGCTGCAGGATTACGAGCGTGGACGCCGGCTCGAGCTCGAGCCAATCGTCGGCGCGATCATCGAGCTCGCGGAACGCCACGACGTTACCGTTCCCAACCTGCGCGAGGCGTACGCGGCGCTGCGGCAAGTGGAAACGGCTGCTTCGCTCGGGTGATCGCGCCGTCGCCCGCCGCCGTTGACGTCGGCGACCTGGCCGGAGTCGGACCGAAGACGGCGCCGCTCTTTCGCGAGCTCGGCATCGATACGACGCGCGCGCTGCTCGAGTACCTGCCGTTCCGCTACGACGACCTGCGCTTCCCGACGCCTGCGGCTCGGCTCGGCGAAGCGGGCAGTGAGGAGAACGCCGTCGGAACTGCCGTCGCCGTCAAGGAGCGGCGCGTCCGTGGGCTCGAGATCGTTGAGGTGGAGCTGACGGACGACGCCGGCGACCGGTTCGTCGCGAAGTGGATCGGGCGCAATCGCTACGTGTACGGACGCTTCCGGGAAGGGATGCGTCTCTTCGTGCGCGGCCGCGTGGAGCGGAACTTCTCCGGTCTGATCGTCGGCGTGACGCACTACGCGGTGCTCGCGCAGGGCGAGGAGTACCGCGGCGAAATGGTCCCGATCTATCGCGCCAGCAAGGACTTGGCGAGTCGCAAGATTGCGGCGGTGGTGAAGAAGAACCTGCCGCGGCTGCTCGAGTCGTCGCCGGAGGACCCGCTGCCCGCGTCGCTGGCCGCCGCGCGACGTTATCTGCCGCTGCGCCAGGCGTATCGGGCGGCACACGCGCCGCAGACGCCTGAAGAAGCGCAGCGCGCCCGCGAGCGCTTCGTGTTCGCGGAGTTTCTCACACTGGCGACGGCGGCACAGCTGCGCCGCAGCGAGCGCGAGCGCGACCACGATGCGCGCGCCCTGCGCGTTCCGTCTGATCTGTTGCAGCGCTTCGAGAACGCGCTGCCGTTCGCGCTGACGGAGGCGCAGCGCAAGGTGATCCTCGAGATTTGGGCCGACATGCGCCGCGACGTGCCGATGAATCGCCTGTTACAGGGCGACGTCGGGAGCGGCAAGACGCTGGTCGCGGCAGCCGCGGTGCTGCTGGCAGCGGAGAACGGATTGCAGTCGGCATTGATGGCTCCCACCGAGCTTCTCGCGTGGCAGCACGCTGGTAAGCTCGCACCGCTGCTGTTGCCGTTCGGACTCGGCGTCGAGGCGCTTTTTGGCAGCCAGAGCGCGCGGTCGCGGTCCGCGGCGCTCGAGAAGCTCGCGAACGGCGAGGCCGCGCTCGCCGTCGGCACCCACGCGCTCCTCGAGGAACGCGTCGACTTCGATCGGCTTGGGCTCGCGATCATCGACGAACAACACCGTTTCGGCGTCGAGCAGCGCGCGCGGCTGCGCGCCAAGGCGATCTCGCCGCACACACTGCACATGACGGCGACGCCTATTCCGCGCACGCTCGCGCAATCAGCCTACGCGGATCTCGACCTCTCAATCATCGACGAGCTGCCGCCGGGGCGCACGCCGATCGAGACGTTCGCCGTCCGCACGAGCCGCCTGGAGCGAGTCTACGACTTCGTGCGCGCCAACGTGGCCAAGGGACGCCAGGCCTACATCGTCGCCCCGGCGATCGACGAGAACGAAGAGGGGACGCTCACCAGCGCCGTGGCGGAAGCCGAGCGGCTCGCGGCTAATGTGTTCGGCGACCTTCGGCTGGGTCTGTTGCATGGCCGTCTCGCATCGCGCGAAAAGGAGGAAACGATGGCGCGCTTCGTGCGCGGGGAGCTCGACGTTCTCGTCTCGACGACGGTCGTCGAGGTGGGCGTCGACGTCGCCAACGCTACGACAATGGTTGTGCTGGATGCCCACCGCTACGGCCTCGCGCAGCTGCATCAGCTGCGCGGACGCGTGGGCCGCGGCGCCGCGAAGTCGTATTGCGTCCTCGTCTATCCGGACGACGCAGCCGACCGGGAGCGCCTCGAGATTTTGACGGGGACCACCGACGGCTTCGAGATCGCCGACGAGGATCTGCGTCTGCGCGGCCCGGGCCATCTGGCCGGCACGGTTCAGTCCGGCGCGGCCGACCTGCGCTTCGGCGACCTCGTTCGCGACATCGACGTCTATCGTGCGGCCAAGAATGCCGCCGAGGCGATCGTGGCGCGGGATCCGCAGTTGGGACGCCCGGAGCACGCCGGGCTGCGCCTGGCGCTCGAGTCGCAGCCCAGCACTCGCGCGCTGGTGATCTCGTCATGACCGTTGTCGGCCGGGTGCTGGTCGCCACGGTGGTGCTGATTTGCGCCGCGGTTCCGGCCGGCGTCGGAGCGGCCACCGACGTCGCCCGTGCGACGCTTCCGAACGGACTGCGCGTTATCGTCGTGCGAGACACTCTCGCGCCGGTCGCTACCGCGATGCTCGACTATCAGGCCGGCTCCGACGAGCAGTGGATTCCGGGTTTGGCCCACGCGACCGAGCACATGATGTTCCGCGGTAGCGCGACGCTGTCGTCCTCCCAGCTCATGGACTCGGTCAGCGTCACCGGCGGCGACTTCGACGCTCAGACGCAGCCCACGACTACGAGCTACTTTTTCACGGTTCCGTCGGTCGATTTGGACATCGCGCTGCGCGCCGAGCGTTCGCGCGCCACCGGATTGTCGATTTCGCCTGAGCAGTGGAATCAGGAACGCGGCGCCATCACACAAGAAGTCCAGCAAGACAACAGCAACGCGTTCTACCGGCTCTTCGTCAGGATGCAGGACCGCCTCATCGGCGGAACGCCGTACGCCAAGAACGGGCTGGGCACCGTAGCGGACTTCGCCCACACCGTGACGGCGACGCAGATACGCCGGTTTTACGAGCGCTGGTACCATCCCAACAACGCGGTTTACGTCATCGCGGGCGACGTAGACCCGGCGGCCACGATCGCACAGGTTCGCGCGCTGTTCGGCGGAATTCCGCGGGCGGGGCTTCCGGCGCGCTCGGCCGTTCGCCTGGGGCCGCTGAAAGCGGCGACGTACCACGATACGTCCGATCAGCCGTTCACCGTCGCCGCGCTGGGGTATCGCTTCCCGGGCTACGACAGCCCCGATTACGCCGCGGGTCAGATTCTCGGCGACGTGCTCTCGAGCGAGCGCAGCACGTTCGGAGGACTGCCGTTTACAGGCAAGGCGCTTGCAACGCAGTTCGTCGTTCAAGAGTACCCGAAGGTTGGGATCGCGCTCGCGGCGGGAGTCGTCCCGGTGACGACGCGGCCCGAGACGATCGACCACGAGATGCGCGCGATACTCGAGCAGTATCGGAGCGCCGGCGTGCCTCCCGATCTCGTCGCCGCGGCGAAGCTTCGCGAAGTCTCGCAGCTCGAGTTCAATGCCAATTCGATCGAGGGTCTCGCAGAGGAGTGGAGCGACGCCGTCGCCGTGCAGGGGTTGAGCTCGCCCGACGACATGATCGCGCGCTTCGAGAAGGTCACGACGGAGGATGTGAATCGCGTCCTGCGGACCTACGTCGACAACGACCGAGCCGTGGTCGCGTATGCCGTACCCAAGAATGCGGGCGCGGCGAGCAGCGGCGGCGCAATGGCAAAAGAGAACGTTTCCGTTCCTCCCACCACGCATCAGGCGCTGCCGAGCTGGGCGCAGCGCGTCCTCGATCGGCTCGCCGTCCCGGAGCAGACGCTCAATCCCGTCGACATGCGCCTCGCCAACGGCATTCGGCTGATCGTTCAGCCCGAAAGCATCAGCCATACCATCGTCGTGGATGGATCCGTCGACAACGATCCGGATGTGCAGGTTCCTGCAGGAAAAGATGGCGTCGAGGAGGTCGCAGCGGGACTGTTTGACTACGGAACTACGACGTACGATCGCCTCGCGTTCGCGCAGCAGACCGATGATATTGCCGCGAGCGTCTCGGGTGGCACCGAGTTTGGTCTGGACGTCCTCAGCTCACATTTCGACCGCGGCATGCAGCTGCTCGCCGACAAGGAGCTCCATCCGGCATTTGCGCCAAACGATTTCGCTATCGTTCGCGATCAAACCGCGGGCGAGCTGGTCGGTGAGATGACGTCACCCGACCATCTCGCGGATGTGGCGCTGAACAAGGCGCTCTATCCTCCCGGAGATCCCCAGCAGCGCTTCGCGACGCCCGCGAGCGTCCGGGCACTTACCCTCGACGACGTGAAAGGGTGGTACGCGGCCGCGTATCGCCCCGACCTTACGACGATCGTCGTGATCGGCGATACAACGCCCCAAGCCGCTCGCGACGCGGTCGAAAAGTATTTCGGGGGATGGCGTGCGATGGGGCCGCGGCCCACGATCGAGCCGCCGGCGGTTCCTCCCAACGCGCCCAGCGCGACGAACGTGCCCGCGACCGGCCGCGTCCAATCGTCGGTTCGGCTCGAAGAGACCCTTCCGATCGTGCGTGCCGATCCGGCATGGGCGCAGCTGCAGCTGGCCAACGCCGTGTTGACCGGCGGGTTCTATTCGTCGCTGCTGTTACACGACTTGCGGGAGATCCACGGATATGCCTACTCGGTCGGGAGCCACGTGCGCGCGGGCCGCGTGCGCGCGTCGTTCAACATCAACTATGCGTGCGATGCGCGCAACATCGTGCCCGCGGAGGCCCAAGTGAAGGCCGTGTTGGCGCGACTTCAGCGCGAACCGATTGAGCCGGAGAGGCTGCTCCGCTCCAAGGCGCTGCTGATCGGCGGGATTCCGATCCGGGAATCCAGCTACGATGGCGTCGCATCGCAGTTGATCCAATACTCGACGCTCGGGCTTCCCCTCGATCAAAACCTGCTCGACGCGCGGGCGGAGCTCGATGCCAGCGCCGCGAGCGTGCAGGCCGCGCTGGCTCGATACGTCCGTCCGAACGCGTTCGTCCGCATCGTTACCGGACCGGCACCGCCCTAGGACCAGGCCGCGTGCGGCGTCGAACGCGCCGAAGATGGATGCGGTTCGCGGGATCGGTTTCGATCTCGACCATACGCTCGCGATCGACAACCGGCTCGAACGAGTCGCCTTTCTGCGCCTGCTCGAGCGGATTTTGGCCGAGGGAGGACGCTACGAAGGCACGCTGACCGACGAGATCGACGGCATCGACGAGCTGCTGAAGCGTCAGCGGAGCGCCGAGTTCTCGATCGACGAGGCCGTGCGCGGCTTCGTTGCAGTGCACGGAGTCACGCCCGCTACGTCGCACGTCGAATGGTTTCGTCGCATCGCCGTTGCGATGGTGGACGACTTGGTCGTGCCGCTCCCCGGCGTGGCGCAGACGCTTGAGGCGCTGCGGGAGGCCGGCATCTCCTTGGCCGTGCTTACCAACGGGTGGAACCCGATGCAGCGGCGCAAGGCCGAACGAGCCGGCTTCCGCGAAACCGTCTTAGTGAGCAGCGAGATCGGGGTGCAGAAACCCGCGGCGCGCGCGTTCGAGATCCTCTTAGACACCCTAAAAACGCCGCCCGGCCAGACGTGGTACGTGGGCGACGACCCACAGGGCGACATTGAGGGCGCCGCGGCCGCGGGCCTCCGGACGGTGTGGATCGACTGGGAACGCAAGACGTATCCGGCCGGGGTGCCGCCGCCGGAGCACACCATCGAGCGCTTCGAAAAGTTGCTCGAGTTATTTCCGTCACCGGCGAGAGTGCGATGATGCGCGGAGTCCTAGCAGCAGGTGCCCTGCTCGCAGTGCTCGGCGCGAGCCCGCCGGCGCCCTCGGGCTACCAGGGCCGCCTCGTCGATCTCGAGCGCCGTTACACGTTTTGGTCGTTCGCGCAGAATCCAACCTCGGCGACCGACGCCGGCATTCACGACTACGACACGAAGCTCGCCGACTATTCGGCCGCGACGCAGTCGGCGCAGATGGCGCAGCTACAGCGTTATCGCGGCGAGCTGCTGTCGTTGCAGCCGCCGCCCGGCGCAAGCGCGCACGAACGCGTCGACTATGTGTTGATCCGCGCGAACCTGGAGGGCGACTGGTGGGGCCGCACGGTCCTGCGCGGGCTGCAGCGCAATCCGTCGATCTACGAAGGCGAGTGCAGCAATGGGATTTTCTCGATCATCAAGCGCCGCTACGCGAGCGACGACGTTCGGCTTGGCAACGCGATCGCGCGCCTGAAGGATTGCCCGCGCGTGCTCGCGCAGGGGCGCGCCAACCTGACTCAGACCGTGCGCGAGTTCGCGCAGATCGCGTCGGAGGACATTCGCGACGGTGACTCGCTCTATACCACGAGCCTCGATGAACTGGCGAAGGACGCGTCGCCGGCGGTGCAAGCCGAGTTGCCGGCAGCGCAGCGAACGGCGCTCGACGCGCTGCACGGCTACCGGGCGTGGCTCGACGCGCACATGAACGGTTTCCGAGCCAGCGGCTTTGCAGTCGGGCGTAAGCAGTACGATTGGTACCTGCGGCGCGTCTTGGTCCTGCCGTACGATTCATCCGAAGTGGCGCGGATCGGCCGCTTGGAGCTGGCTCGCGACCGCGCGTTGGAACTGTGGGAGCAGTCGCGCGACGCGCACGGGCCGGCGCCAACGCCGCCGCCGTCTTTCGGCTCGAAGGCCGCGTTCTTGGCCTATTACGAGAGCAGCCTGCAGAAGCTGATCGCGTTCATCGACTCGCGGCAGATCGTCACGATTCCGTCATACATCGGGCCGTTCCACATCGTCGAGGTTCCCAAGGCGCTCGCCGCGACGTACCCAGGAGGCTTCATGAATCCGCCTCCGATGTTTTCGAGCGACCCGCAGGGCTTCTACTTCGTCCCGGACTTCAGCCCGAGCAATCAGAGCTTCTTCGTTCAGCAGGCCCGTCAGTCGGTGCTCCCGCTCCTGGGCCACGAGGGCATTCCCGGACATTTCATGCAGTTCACCTACGCGTTTCACAACCCCGACTTCGTGCGCCACGTGCAGGGTGACGGCGTGTTCGCCGAGGGCTGGGCCTTCTACGGCGAGGAGATGTTGATGCGCGAGGGGTTGTATGAGGACGACCCGGGTGCGCGCAAGCAGGTGATCCACCTGATGCGCCACCGTGCGACGCGCATCGGCGTCGACGTCGGTCTGGCCACGGGCGAGATGACGCTGCCGCAGGCCATCGCGTACTTCCAGAAAAACGCCGGGATCGACTACGATACGGCGCGCGGCGAGGCGACCCGTTTTGCGATGGGGCCCGGCCAGGCGATCGACTATCTCGTCGGCAAGACGCAGATCGAGACGCTGCTCGGAATCGTTCGCGATCGCGAGGGTGACGGCTTCACGCTGCGGAGCTTCCACGATCGTCTGCTGTCCTACGGAACCGTGCCGTACTCGACGATCCGCTACGAGTGGCTGGGCGACGACAGCTGGCTGCGCCCCGCCCTCGCGCCGCTCGCTCCGATGGCGTTCTGATGCCAAAGATCACCGGCGGATCGCTGGGAAGCAGAAAGCTGCGCTCGCCCAAGGGAACGAACGTTCGACCAACCCCGGGGCGCGTCAAGGAGTCGCTCTTCTCGATCCTCGTGCATCGCCTCGAGGGCGCGCGCGTCTTGGATCTCTTCGCCGGTACGGGCGCGATCGGTTTCGAGGCCGCCTCGCGCGGCGCGTCGCGCGTCGTCTCGGTGGAGGGGCAGCGTGAAATCGCGCACGCGATCGAGGAGGCCGCGAAAAACCTTGGCGTTGACGATGTCGTGACGGTCTTCCAGGCTCCCGCCGAGCGCGCGCTCTATCGCCTGGAAGGGCCGTTCGACATTGTGTATCTCGACCCGCCGTATGCAGACCCCGTGCCGCTCTCGCTGTTCCGGCTGATGCGCGAGCGCGAGCTCCTGGCACCTGACGCTCTCGTCGTCTACGAACACGCGGCCAAGCGAATCTTGCCGCAGATACCCGGGTATCGCTCGGTGAGGGAAGAAGTCTACGGCGATGTGGCGCTCGCCTTCCTGTCGCCGGAATCTTGACCAACGGTAAACTTGGACGCGTTACGCGCGCCGTCTATCCCGGATCGTTCGATCCGCCCACGAACGGTCACCTGGACGTCGTCGAGCGCGCCGCGCGGTGCTTCGGGGAGCTGCTCGTCGCGATCGTCGTCAATCCACAGAAGCGCGCGCCGATGTTCTCGTTAGAGGAACGCGAAGACGTGCTCAAGGCGTGCGTTACGAAGCTGCAAAACGTCCGCGTCGAGCACTTCACGGGCCTGCTGGCCGACTACGTGCGGGCCGCGCGGGCTGACGTGATCGTCAAAGGCCTGCGCGTAGTTTCCGATTTCGAAAGTGAGATGTCCACGGCGCTGATGAATCGCTCGCTTTCCGAGGTGGATACGCTGTTTTTGATGTCGGATCAGAGGTATTCGTTCGTCAGCTCCAGCCTCGTCAAAGAGGTGTTCTTTCTTGGCGGCGACGTCGCCGCGCTCGTCCCCGAACCGGTGCTTCGCCTGATGGCGGAGAAACGCACAACTTTGCAACGGAGGTAGCAATGTCGGTCTATCGCGTCTTGGACAAACTCGAGGCTTACGTTCATGAGGGAACCTGGCTGCCCGCAGGTTACCGCATTCTGTCCGAAGAGCGGCTGCTCGAGCTCGTCGAAAAGGTTCGTGCGTCGTTACCGGAAGAGGTCGGGCGCGCTAAGGTGATTGCCAAGGACCACGAGCGGATGCTGCGGGCCGCGCAAGAGAAGGCTCAGGCGATCGTGGACGAGGCAGCCAGCAAGCACGAAGAGCTGCTCGACCAGAACGACCTCGTGCAGCGGGCGCGTGCCGCTGCCGACACGGTCGTGCGCGAGGCTGAGGAGCAGAGCCAGCGCGTCCGGGAGGGGGCAGACCACTACGCCTCCGATGTGCTAAGCGAACTGGAAAACCGGCTCTCGGGTGCTCTCGGCGCGATTCGCAAGGGTCGTGACATGCTCGAGCGCCAGCGCCAGGCGCCGGATCGGCCGCTGGCCGAGGCGGCCGCCAAGAGCAAGCGGGCGGCCTTCGACTCGCAGAACGCGGCGGAGGAGACCGCGACCCTCGAATCCGTCTAGAACCCTGTCTGCCTGGGGTAAGAATGCCGGCATGAAACAAATAGCAATCGTCCTCGCGCTCGCCGGCTCGCTAGCCGTGCCCGCGATCGCCGACGAAATGGGCGGAATATCCGGCTACGTCGTGGATGCGCACACCGGCCAAGCAATGGCTCACGTGCAGTTGTACTATTATCGCGCGCCCTATCGCGACCAGGGCCCCAACGACATCAAGGTGCTCGAGACGAACAGTCGCGGATTCTTCAGCGACATCACCCTCGAGCCGGGACGCTACGTCGTGATGGCGCGCTTACCCGGTAAGGTCGAAGGCTGCGCCGTCGACGACGTGATGGGCGGCGAGGTCGCGCGCTTAAAGATCGAGATCGGACACGACGCGATCATGTGCAGCGGTCCCCGCATCCATCCGGCACTCGTCGATCCGAACGCCACAGCGAGCATTTATCGAATATAGCTCCGTAAAAAGGCCCCGAAATGGGGCCTTTTTAAACTGGTGGGGCTGGGACGTTGTGAGCGAAGGCCTCAAGGCGCGCGCGGTCGATCGCTCGCACTCGTCCCCGGTCCAACTCGAGCGCGCCGGCGTTCTTGAGGCGAAGCAACGCGCGCGCGGCCATGTCGCGCACGGTGCCGGCGGCCGCGGCGATCTGCGCCTGCGAGAGGTTTTCGACGCCCGGGAGGCCGCGGGCCATCCCGACCGACGCGCGCGCGTAACCGAGTAAGAACTTCGCGACGCGCTGCAACACGTGGGCGAACGCGAGGTCCGCGATCGTGTCGATCGAACGGCGGCGCGCCTGTGACGACGCGATCAGGAAACCCAACGCGAGTTCAGCGTCGTTGCGCGCGGCGTGAATCACTGCCTCGCTCGGCAGCGTCAGGATGGTAACGTCCGTCAGCGCCTCAGCGCGTGTCGTGGCTCCGCCGCCGTCGAACGTGCCGCTCTCGTTGAGCGTGTCGTGCGTGAGACGTTCGCCGATCGTGTGCGTCTTGCCGTCGGGGGAGAGCAGTGTATAGATGACCTTGCCGCTCTTTACGATGCCGAGGTACGGCCACGCCTCACCCTCGTCGAAGATCGTATCGCCGGATTTGTACGTGCGCTCCGCCATCTGGTCGGCGAGCTCCTTGATCGTGTTGGCCTTGGCGGAGGTGAAGGCGGCTACGTGCGACAGAAGAGCCTCTCCGTCGGCGTTTTCGTCGATGCGCTCGAGGCGAATGGTCCAGCGATTGCCGCCGAGGTTGCGCGCGTCCCATGAGAAGCGGCCGGGTCGCAGCTGGGCCATCTCGTTGCGCAGGGCGCGCGGGTCCGTCTCTTCGTTGATCTCGAGCGCGGCGCCGATCTGCAGCTTGTCGAACGTTTCGAGAATATGACCGGTCTTCGTCGCAGGTAAAAGCGACCGGGCGTCGAGCGTGACCGCAGCGGGTCGAGTGATCGGCATGCTCCGCCGGTCTTAGTGACCGCGCGCTACGGCGCCTGCCGGGGACGCCCGCGAGCACGCGCGGAATACTCCGCACCGATATGAGCAATTCGATTTCGGACAACGACGTCGTCATTCTGGCCGGAGCCCGGACCCCGTTCGGCAATCTGGGCGGCGCGCTGGCGGGCCTCACCGCCACGGACCTTGCCGTTTTTGCCGCCGAGGCTGCCATCGAGCGTAGCGGCGTCCCCAAGGATTTGATCGACGACGTCGTCTTCGGCAACGTCATCCAGAGCAGCGCCGACGCGATCTATCTCGCGCGGCACGTCGGTTTGCACGCAGGCTTGCCGGTCGGCGTTCCGGCGCTCACTGTCAACCGGCTGTGCGGTTCGGGGCTGCAGGCGATTCTTTCGGCGGCGCAATCGCTGGTGCTCGGCACCACGGCGTACGCGCTGGCCGGCGGTACGGAGAACATGAGTCAGGCGCCGCACGTCGTACGCGGCGCGCGCAAGGGCTTTCACCTAGGCCAAGACGTGAAGTTTGAGGATTCGCTCTGGACCGCGCTCATCGATTCGTACGGCAACACGCCGATGGCGATCACGGCCGAGAATCTTGCGAAGAAATACGGCGTGTCGCGCGAGGAGTGCGACGAGTTCGCGCTTGCGAGTCAGGAACGCGCGCTCGCCGCGCAGGGCAGCGGGTATTTTGCGGAAGAGATCGCGCCGATCGACGTCCCGGGCCCCAAAGGCACGAACGTGCGGATCGATAAGGACGAGGGTCCGCGCCAGGGGCTCACGATGGAGAAGCTCGGAAAGCTGCCCGCTCGTTTCGTGCAAGGCGGCGTGGTGACGCCCGGCAACGCGAGCGGCATTACCGATGGAGCCGCCGCCGTCGTGCTTACGACGCGCAAGCGCGCGATCGCCGACGGCCTGACCTGGATCGGCCGCCTCGTGTCGTCCAGCGTCGTCGGCGTCGACCCCTCGATAATGGGGATCGGTCCGGCATTTTCCATACCGAGGGCGCTGCAGCGCGCCGGGATGGGGTTGAACGACGTCGCCGTCGTCGAGATCAACGAGGCGTTCGCGCCCCAGGTCATCGCGTGTCTGCGCGAGATGGCGTCATCGCAGTCCTCCGTTCTGGATGCGCCGCTCAATCCGCACGGCGGCGCGATCGCGCTCGGACATCCGCTCGGAGCGTCCGGCGCGCGCCTCGCCATCACGGCGCTGCACGAGCTGCGCGAGCGCGGCGGAGGATACGGGATCGCCTCCGCGTGCATCGGCGGCGGTCAGGGAATCGCGGCGCTCTTTAGTGCAGAGTAGCGAACCCGCGCGACGGCCGCTTCCACTCGGGCGCATCTGGGACGTCGTCGCGCTCGTCGTCGTCGCGTTCGCGCTGTGGAAGATCTTCGTCGCGCCGCGGTCGTTCGCGCCGCCGCGCAGCTTCCCCGCGCCCCACGCGGTCTACGAGCGACTCGATGGAGACGCGTTTCGCGTGACGGCCGCGCGCGGACGCGTCGCGTTCTTGGACTTTTACGCGACCTGGTGCGTGCCGTGCAAGATCGAGCTGCCGCTCGTAGAGGCGTGGTCGCAAAGGCATCCCGAGGCCGTCGTCGTGCCGATCGACGTCGGCGAGCCGCGTACGGTCGCGAGCAGCTTCGCGCGCCGCCTTGGATTGCGCGGCGTCGCGCTCGACCCGGGCGCGAGCGCTGGCGCGCTATTCGGGGTGGAGGGCTTCCCGACGATCGTCGTCATCGATCCGGAAGGCTACATTCGCGCGAAATGGCAAGGCCTCAATCCGGCGATCGCGCCGGCAATGAGCAACGCCCTTCGACTCCGCTCAGGACAGGCTCCGTCGAAGGATTAACGTCCCTTCCAGACCGGCTTGCGTTTTTCGAGAAACGCGCCGGTGCCTTCGCGAATGTCTTCGGTATCCACCAGCGTTCCGAATTCGAGCGCCTCGAGCTCGAGCGCGTCGTCGATGGCGAGATGCGCGCCGTTGTTGATGACGCGCTTACACGCAGCGATGGCAAGCGGCGCCTTCGAGGCTATGACTCCGGCGATTCGCTTCGCCTCGGTCATGAGCTCGGACGGCGGAACGACCCGCACCACCAGCCCGATGCGCAGCGCCTCGTGCGCGTCGATCATCTCGCCCGTGAGGCATAGATAGGATGCCATCGCCTTGCCGGCGAGACGCGTCGTGCGCTGCGAGCCGCCGTAGCCCGGGATTAGGCCAAGATTGACTTCGGGCTGACCGAACTTCGCGTTTTCACTCGCGATGAGGATGTCGCCGGCCATCGCGATCTCGCAGCCGCCGCCGAGCGCGAACCCATTGATCGCCATGATGACCGGTTTACGCAGGCGCTCAATCTGACGCGTGAGGGCCTGTCCGGTGCGCGCCTGGTCGGCCCCGGACCCGGCCGTCGCCAGTGCGCTGAGTTCGGAGATGTCGGCGCCGGCGGCGAAAGCTTTCTCACCGGCGCCGGTGATGACAATCGCGCGCACGCTCTCGTTGCTCTCCATGTCGCGCAGCGCGTCGGAGACTTCCCGTAGTAGCTGGCTCCGCAAAGCGTTGAGGACGTTGGGCCGATTGAACGTGATCATTCCGATCGGCGCCTCGACGACGGTTAGGATATCTTCAAATGACATGCGTTAACCTTTAATGAATCGATAAAGGATGAAGGTTCTTTCGTTGCATTGCGGGGAAGTGCCCTCCGTCCTATACTACAATGGAAGTGCGGGAGGTTAGAGTGGCGGTTCGGACGGCGTACCACGAGGCTTTGGAAGCGACGAGGCTCGATGTCGTTCGACTCGGCGCGCTCGTGGGCGACGCGATTCGAGTCGCCGTCGATGCGCTCAACAACCGCGACGCATCCTCCGGGGCGCGGGTTGTGGCGGGCGATGACGTCGTCGACGACCTCCGCCGCCGAATCGAGGCGCACTGCATCGAGCTGATCTGGCGGCAGCAGCCCGTCGCCGGAGAGCTGCGCGAGATCGCGGCAATGCTGGAAATCGCGACCGACCTAGAGCGCGTCGGCGACTACGCCGTCGACATCTCGAAGAACGCCATTAAGCTTTCGGACCAGCCCATGCGGCCGCAGCGCGTCGAGATCGATCGAATCGCTGCCGTCGCGCACGCCATGCTGCTCGACGCCATGCGGGCCTACACGGAACGCGACGCCCAGTTGGCGAGCGAGGTGATCGACCGCGACGACGAGGTCGACAAGCTCTACAAGCGCAGCATCAAGCTGCTGCAGGAGGAGATGCGGTCGGATCCGGAGATCATCCGCCCCGGCACGCGGTATCTGTTCGTGCTCGCGTCGATCGAGCGGGTCGGCGACCGTGCCGGCAACATCGCCTGGCACACGAAGGACATGATCGGCGCGCAGTGACGCCGCCGCTTCCGCGTTCCGAATTTGCGATAACCCAGCGCTACGTCTACCTCAACAACGCCGCCGCCGGCGTCTTGCCGCTCTGCTCCACCGTAGCGATCGAGGCGTTCGTGCGGAGGCACGCCGACGCCGGAGTGCTCGGTACGTATCCGTACGATGCCGCCCTCCCGGAGTACCGCGAGAAGATTGGACGGTTCATCGGCGCCGCTGGAACCGAGATCGCGCTCGTTCCCAACACGAGTTGGGCCGCCAACATCGTTGCGCTCGGCGTGGACTGGGAGCCGGGCGACGAGGTGCTGCTCTGCGACAACGAGTTTCCCGCCAACGCGGTTCCGTGGATCGCGCTGCGCGATCGCGGCGTGGCCGTGCGACAGCTCGCGACCGAACCGGAACGCCTGACGCCGGACGCGTTGCGGCGCGAGTTGTCGCCTAAGACTCGTCTCGTCACCGTCTCGTGGGTCTCGTACGCCGACGGCTACCGCCACGACCTCGCCGCGTTGGCGGAGGTCGTCCACCGAAGCGATGCGCTGTTGTGCGTGGACGCGATGCAAGGGCTCGGCGCCTTGCCGCTCGACGTACGCGCGGCGGGCGTCGACGCGCTGTATGCGGGCGCCGCGAAATGGATGCTCGGCCTGCACGGCGTAGGGTTGCTATACGTGCGCAGGCAGTTCGGAGAACGATTGCGTTTGACGATGCCGGGATGGCGCTCGCTGCAAGACATGTGGGATTTTCACAACTACGACCAACCGTTTTCGAGCGACGCGATGCGTTTCGAGGGCGGCACGCCGAACCTCATCGGCGCGCTGTCCCTGGTGTCGTCAATCGGTCTGTTCGAACGCAGTGGTCCGGAGGCGATCGCGGAGCACATCCTCGGCCTGACCGACCGGCTGTGCGACGGCCTGCGCCGCCTCGGAGCGGAGGTCAGCTCCGTTCGCGGCGACGGGACGTCGTCGGGGATCGTCACGTTCCGCCTTCCCGGGCGCGACAGTATCGCGGTTGGGCGAGCGTTGGAGAAGAAAGGGATTATCGCGACGTATCGCCGCGGCGGTATCCGCATCTCGCCGCACGGCTACAATACTCACGAAGAGATCGACACGGCGTTGGAAGCCTTGGATCAGCAGATTCGGACGCCGATTCGAGCGTGACCGCAGTGCTCGCGATGCTCCTCGCCGCGCTGAGCGGCGCGCCATTCCCCGCGCCCGGCACGTATCGGTATACCGCGTCGATGAGCGGTCAGCCGGTTGGGTCGTGGTCGGTGAGCGTCACGCAAGACGCCGCGCAGACGACGATCGCCGAATCTTCCAACGCCAATGTCATGGGAATGCAGCTCGCCGCGACCGCGTCGCTCGTCCTCGGGCCGGACCTCGCGCCATTGCGCTACGCCGGGCAATATCGAACGTCGACGCAGACCCCGAGCGTGAGCGTCACGCTGACCCCGAATTTGGCCACCGCCGTCGGCGCCTTGACGCCCGCGCCGCAGCAGCTCACGCTGGCTGCGAACACCCAGCGCTTCGTGGTGATCGAGCCCGGTTTGCTCGCGGGTCTTTTCGCGCTGCCCGCGCAGATGGCCGCGTGGAAGGATCCGACGGTGACGTGGATAACGCCGGCGACCGCGCAGGCGCAGCCCTTAACGGCGAGCCCGAGCTCCTCGGAGCCGCGCCCGGCGGGTATTTCGGCACAAGAGGCGGTGCTCTCGATCGATCATCCGATCGCCGTCACGATCTGGTACGATTCCGCGACGCTCGTTCCGGACGAGATCTCGGTCCCGTCGCAGAACGCGGTCTTAACGCGCGTCCGCTAAGATAGAAGAAGTCATTACGGCATCGGTCATGCCGTGGATGAGCTTCTTGTCGACCGGTGCGATCGTTGCAAGCACGCCGCCGAGCGTGACGCTGTCCTCGCCGGTGACGAAATAGTACGGACAGAGCCTCACGCGACCGTCGTACTCGCGGATCTCGTCGTGTTCGCGGTCGAAGTAGCTTTGGCGCACGCGCTTGCCCTTGTGGAAGCGCTGCAGGATCCACGGGGTGCGCTCGTAGGACGTCAACGCCATGTCGATCGTCGCCTGCCACTCCTCGCGCGTCATGTCGTCGCCGATCTTCACGCCGCGCGAGCCCCAGGCCAGCTCCGAGAACCCCGACGGCTTTACGACGTAGGCGCGCTCGCTCTTCGGCAAGGCGCCCAGCTGCCGAAAGTCGGAGATCGGCGCGCCGCCGGCCTCTAGTTCCGCGATGACGCCCTGCGGCGGCATCGAGCGTGGATCGATCACCCAGGTCTCCGGGAAGAGGCCGCGCAGCTGCTCGTACGTCTCGTTGCCCAGCTCGGCCCGCCACAGCGACTCCAGCGCGTGATGGTGGAGCAACGCGAAGGCCGACTTCTCTTCCATGGTGGCCTTCGGAGGCGGCGTCATCTTTACGCGATTGTGACGCGCCGCGTAGAGCATCAGCTCCTGTTTTGGAACGTTGAAGAGATCGAAGAGCTCGAAGTTGCGATACAGTGCGTCGAGCTTGGTCTCGCGTCCGTCGTCATGACGGATGAAGAGGCCGTCTTCGGTGAACGTCACGTCTTGAGGACGGCGCAGCCACGCGTCGGCGACGTTCAGGCGGCGCAGCGCCGCCGCGAGCCACGCCATCTCGGCGCGATAGTCGGCCGACTCCTCGGAGACGACGATCGCGACGGTCGGCAAGTCGACGCCGGTCACGTGCCGTAGCATCGCGCCGAAACCGAGCGGAATGCCGTCGATGCCGCCGACGCTCTCGATTCCGAGTTGACAGTACGCCTCCGTCATCGCCCCGACGAAGCCCATGCCGCCCGGAATGCTGTCGAGCTCGGTCGCGACGAAGCCTTCGGCCGTCACGATGAGATCGGGACGGATGACGCCGGGCAGCTCTTGCTTGAAGCGGTTTTGCCTTCCGAGCTTGACGATCTGCTCCGGCTTCCCTTGATCCAAATACTCCGCGATGAAGGCCGGCGCGGTTCCTCGAGCGCTGCGATTGTACAGGTTGTTGAGCGCGCGGTAGAAGGCGAGCAGCCGGGACCCGAGACGTTCGATGGCGTCGACCTGATCCGCGGACAATGCAAACGGCTCGGGGCTGACGCGCCAGGCGATACGCTCGTTTTCGTCTTGAACCCGGAAGAGACCGGGAGGTATCGCTTCGTAAAGGTAGTGCGCTTGCTCGCGAGCCGTGAGGTTGGGAACCGTCGCCGTACAAGGCATAAGTGAAGGACGTGCTCCTCTATCGACAGCCGTCGGGGATCTTGGAACTGTTAAAGGCGATGTAGCGCCGGCGCATACTAGGTTTTAGAGCCCGGGGCCCGGCCATTCGGTTGCACTGCGGCTCGCGAGGTCACTTGATCGTGATGGCCCCGGGGGTGAGGAGCGCTCCCTCGACCTGCACGCGGCCGTCGGAGTAATCCAGCGTCAGGTGCAGCGTACCGGTGAGCCCCACGCCCGTGAGGTCAAGGCTTTGGAGTACGCGCGAGACGCGCTCGCCCGAGAGAAAATGGAGCTCCGTGGAGCGCCGCACGGCGCCGCCCGGAGCCGAATACGTCAGCGCGACCGGAACGATGATCTCCGCGGCGCCGTTGGCGCGCGACGCGCCCGTAACGCAGTAGCCGATCGTCACCGGCGTCCCCTGCACCAACAGCGTCTCCTGGCTGCACGACGGCGCGGGAACCGCCGCTCGAGCGGTGCCGGCCGCCAGGACGATGAAGATCGTCAAGGTTCGTGCGATCATCTGGCTATTCTCGAACGAATTCGGTACGCGTTGGCTCGGTACCCGTCGAAGGGGCCGGCTCGATGAGGATTCGCGTGCTCGCCTTCGCCCGCTTGCGCGAAATCTTGAACGCGGCCGAGACCGCGCTCGAGCTGCGCGCCGGTGCGCGCGTCGGCGATGCGTGGGCCGCGCTGGCCGAGGGCTGCCCGGCGCTCGAAGAGCACCGAGCCTCTACACGGGTCGCGTGCAACGGAAGGCTGGTCGCACCCGACCATGCGCTGCACGACGGCGATGAGGTCGCGCTGCTGCCGCCGGTCGGCGGCGGCTAAGGACGGACGCGTGTTTGCCGTCGTTCGCGAGGCGATCGATCCGCGAACGTTCGAAGGCGCGATTCGTCCCGGCGACGGCGCCGCGGTCAAGTTTTTCGGCGTCGTGCGCGATCGCGCGGACGACGGGCGGGCCGTGTGCGCCCTCTCGTACGAGGCGTTCGAGCCGTTGGCCACCGCCGAATTCGAAAAGATCGCGGGCGAGGCGCGCGAGCGATTCGGCGACGTGGCGTTGGCGATCGTGCATCGCATCGGAGAGATCGGCGTCGGGGAGGTCGCCGTCGCCGTGGTGGCGTCGGCGGCGCATCGAGGCGCCGCCTTCGATGCGTGCCGATACGCGATCGACGAGCTGAAGCGCCGCGCGCCGATTTGGAAAAAGGAGCGCTATGCCGACGGCTCCGCGCGCTGGCGCGAAAACGAGAACGTTTCGTAGGTGGCCAAGGTTGAGCTGTTCCATCTGTCGGCGGAGCGCAACCCGCTTGCCGTACTCCGGTACGAGCCGCGCCGTCCGTGCGGCGTTACGCTCGTCGCCGGCCACGGCTACTCGTCGAGCAAACAAAATCTCGACTTTCTGTGTTCGTTTTTGGCCAGCCACGGCTACGGCGTGTACAGCCTGGACTTTCCGGGCCACAAGCTGGGAGCGAGCGGCGGCGAGCTGCGCGGCGTCGAGGATTGCATCGAAGCCATGCAGCGTATCGTCGCGTTCGCGCGCGAGCGAGGCGACGACGATACGTACACGCTCGGCCACAGCATGGGGGGCATGACCGCAATATTCACAGCCGCGCTAGACGTTCAGATCCTCGGGGCGGTGGCGATCGCCACAGGTTACGGGCGTCCCACGTCGCTCGAGGCGCTGCAGAGGGTCGGAGCCACCGACTTTCGCGCCTCGTACGTTGTCGGCGACACGCTGCCGGAGCTGGTTGCGAACGTCGACGCGCGCTACGCGGAGCTGCTGCCTCGGCTGGCCGGACGGCCCGCGCTGTACGTGTCTGCCGCCCGCGACGGGATGGTGAGTCCGCGCAGCGTTCGCGAGCTCTTCGAACGCGCGCCCGAACCGAAAACCTTCGCGACGATCGACAGCGATCACACGTACGCAGCCGAGAACGCCAAGGCGACGGTGTTGGAATGGCTTCGCGAGCGTCGCTGAGTACGCGCGCGCTGCGCCGCTACAGCCGCCACCTGCTCATCCCCGAGGTCGGGCTCGCGGGGCAGGAACGGCTCGCGTCGGCACGCGTGCTCGTCGTCGGCGCGGGCGGATTGGGATCACCGGCGCTGCAGTATCTGGCGGCCGCGGGAACCGGCCGCATCGGCATCGTCGACGACGATGCCGTCGACGAAACGAACCTGCAGCGACAGACGATCTTTTCGACGGACGACCTCGGGCGCAACAAGGCCGAGGTTGCGGCGGACCGTTTGCGCGGCCTCAACCCGCTCGTCGCGTACGACCCGATTCCGCTGCGCTTCGCGCCCGACAACGCGCGCGAGCTGGTGCGGCTGTATGACCTCGTGCTGGATTGCACGGACCGCTTTCCGACGCGCTACCTGATCAACGACGCGTGCGTTCTCGAAGGGCGCGCCGACGTGTATGGATCGATCTTCCGCTTCGACGGACAGGTGAGCGTGTTCGGCACGGGCGGCGGCCCGTGTTATCGTTGCCTCTACCCCGAGGCGCCGCCGCCCGAGAGCACGCCGACGTGCGCCGAGGGCGGGGTGCTCGGCGCGCTGGCGGGCATCGTCGGTGCGTGGCAGGCCAGCGAGGCGCTCAAGATGCTGCTCGGTATCGGCGCTCCGCTGATCGGCCGGCTCGTTCTGGTGGACAGTCTGCTCGCGCGCGTTCGCGAGGTCCGTTTCGAGCGCGATCCCGGCTGCGCGCTGTGCGGCGAACGCCCGACCATCCTTTCCACCGAGGCGCAGACGTATGCGGATACGTCCGAGCCGGCAAACGTACCCGAGATCGACGCCGACGGCCTCGACGAGGCGCTGCGCGACGCGGTCTTGCTCGACGTCCGCGAGCCGCACGAGGCGGTGCTGGGTTCGATCGACGGGGCGCTGCGCATTCCCGCGTCGGAGCTCGAGGCGCGGATGTCGGAGCTCGACAGCGTCGCGCGCTACGTCGTCGCGTGCCGCGTCGGCGCGCGGTCGCTCTGGGCGGTGCGGCGGCTGCGCGACGCCGGCTTCACTCGCCTGGTGCATCTGCGCGGAGGTCTGCTCGCGTACGCCGCGCGACACGCTGAGTTCGACTTCTTTTGAAGGCGCGCGCGTTCGGCCGCACCGGGATCGATTTGCCGGCGATCGGCCAGGGCACGTGGGACATGCCGGAAGCGGGTCCGCGCTCGCGCGAAGCACAGCGCGCGATTCGGCGTGGAATCGAGCTCGGCATGACCCACGTCGACACGGCGGAGATGTACGGATCGGGCCGGGTCGAAGAGCTGATCGGCGATGCGCTGCGCGGCGTTCGCCGCGATCGATACTTCATCGCGACCAAGGTTCTGCCGGCTAACGCGAGCTATCGCGGCACGCTCGCGGCGGCGGAGCGCAGCATCGCGCGGCTGGGATGCGGCCACCTCGATCTCCTGCTCCTGCACTGGCCCGGCTCGCATCCGCTCGAAGAGACGATGCGGGCCTTCGACGACCTGGTCGAACAGGGTAAAGTACGCTTCGTGGGCGTCAGCAATTTCGAGCCCGACGAGATGCTGGAAGCCGAGTCGCATCTACGGGCGCCGCTCGCGTGCAACCAAGTCCTCTACCATCTCAACGAGCGCGGCATCGAGCACAGGCTCGTCCCGATCGCGCGCGAGCGCGGCATCGCCGTCGTGGCGTACACGCCGTTCGGGCGAGGCAGGTTCCTGCGCTCGGGCAAGTCGGCGCGAGAACTGCTCGAAGGCATCGCGCGTAGGCACGGCGCGACCGTCCACCAGGTAGCGCTCGCATTCTTGACCCGCGAGGCGCACGTCCTTGCTATTCCGAAAGCCGCGAGCGTGGCGCACGTCGAAGAAAACGCAGCTGCAGGAGGGCTCGAACTCGAGCCGGCCGACCTCGCCGAGATCGACGCCGCGTTTCCGCGCGGCATGGCCGGACCGCTCGCAACGCTATGAGATGAATACGGACGAGCTGATCGCCGTCAAACAACGCGCCGTCCGCCGAGCCGTCGAGCTCGGCGCAGGCGACGTGCGCGTCGTCGCGGCACGAACCGACGTGGAGTCGCGGCGGCGCATGCAGGCGGCGTTTCGGCGGGGTGACTTGGCGACGTGGGGCTACGACGGCGAGTACGCGCACCGCGCAACCGATCCGGCGACGCTGCTGCCGGAAGCGCGCAGCGTCGTCTGCGTGGCGGTGCCGTACGCGACCGCCGCGCCGAGCGCGCCGTCGCGCCTCTGCGGCCGCGTCTCCAACTACGCGTGGTCGCCGGACTATCACCACCGGTTGCGCGCGCTGCTCACCGCCGTCGCGCGCGAAATCGACGAGTCCGCGGGAACGTGCGCGACGGCCGTCGTCTGCGACACGCGTCCGTTGGCGGAGCGCGCTCTGGCGGCACGCTCCGGGCTCGGATGGATCGGAAAGCACACCAATCTGATATCGCCGTCGCTGGGCTCCTTCGTCTTTTTGGGCGAGGTCGTGACGACGCTCGAGCTGCCGCCGGACGCTCCGTCGCGCAAGAGCTGCGGTGAGTGCCGGCGCTGCGTGGACGCGTGTCCGACGCAGGCGTTGCGCGGCGATTACACGATCGATGCGAACCGCTGCATCTCGGACCTCACGCAGCGCACCGATGCGATTCCGGCGAACATGCGGCCAATGCTCGGCGACTGGGTATGGGGATGCGACATCTGTCAGTTGGTTTGTCCGCCGACGCGGTCGGCGCGGGGCGCGGCGATGTCGCAATGGTCGCCGCAGGACGTCGACACGGCGTGGCCGTCGCTGCCGGAGCTGTTGCGCCTGCGCAGCGGCACCTTCAAGCGGCGTTTCAGGAAGACCGCGATGGGTTGGCGCGGCGCCGCGGTGTTGCGCCGCAACGCGGCCGTCGCGCTGGGAAACGCCCTGGACCGCTCCGCCGTCGGCGCGCTGATCGAGAGCTTGCGCGTGGATCCCCATCCGATGGTTCGAGGCCACGCCGCGTGGGCGCTCGGACGGATCGGCTCGCCGGCAGCGCTTTCGGCATTGCATGGACAGCACGGCGTCGAAGACGATGTGGGGGTCCGCGAAGAGATCCGCTCGGCCCTGGAACCGTTTAAAACGAGGTGATGATGAGAGTTCTCGCGCCCCTGGTGCTCGTGGGTACGCTCGCGCTTCCGCTGCGCGCGGCGCCCGCGAGCGACCTTCTGTCGCGGATGAATGCCGTGAATCCGAGCCTGCACGCGTTCACCGCAACGCTGCACGCTCACGTGTCGATGAAGACGTTTCCGTTTCTCACGGCGGAGCTGATCGGCACCTACTATTACAAGGAGCCCGACAAGACGAAGGTGGCGTTCACGAAGGGCGTGCCGATCCCCGGCATCGCGTCGCAGTTCGATAATCTGTATGCGCACATCGAAAAGCCGTCGAGGTGGAAGGACGTTTACGACGTTGCGCTGGTGTCGGACGACGGGAAGACGACGGTATTCAAGCTGACTCCGCGCAAGCAGGGAAACGTCGAGCACATCGACGCGACGGTCGACGACCGGCGAGCCACCGTGACGTCGATGCGCTGGAACTATGCCAACGGCGGAACTGCAGAGATGACGAACACCTACGGGCGCGTGCAGGGCTACGTGCTCGTCGTGTCGCAGACGGGCCGCGTCGACGAGCCGGGATACGTCGCGGACCTGGCGTCGACGATCGACAACTACGCGATCAACCCGACGCTGTCCGACAGCGTGTTTAGTCAATAATGGCGATTTCGCTGATCGACGGCTTCAGCCGCCCGATAACCTATCTGCGCGTCTCGGTGACGGACAAGTGCAACCTGCGGTGCGTCTACTGCATGCCGGACGGCGGCCTGGCGTGGCTGCGCCGCGACGAAATCCTGACGTACGAGGAGATCGAAGCGATCGTGCGCGCCGCCGCGTCCGTTGGCGTTCGCGCCGTGCGCCTAACGGGCGGCGAGCCGCTCGTGCGTCGCAACTTGAACCGCCTGGCCGGCGCCATCACAGCGGTTTCCGGGATAGAAGATCTTGCGCTGTCCACCAACGGGCTGCTCTTGGAGGAACAGCTTGACGAGCTCGTCGCCGCGGGCGTGCGCCGCATCAACGTCTCCCTGGACACGTTGCGCGCCGACCGGTTCCAGGCGATCGCGCGACGGCCCGGGCTCGACCGCGTACTGCGTGCGATCGATGCGGCGATCGCCGCGGGCCTGGCGCCGATCAAGGTCAATTGCGTCGTAATGCGCGGCCACAACGACGACGAGCTGGCCGACTTCGCCGCGCTCACGCGCGACCGCCCGATCTTCGTGCGCTTCATCGAGGTCATGCCGGTACACGAAAACGCCAAGCTGCAACGGGACGCGTACGTATCGTCCGACGAGATCCTCGAGCGCATCGCGGCGATCGGCGAGCTGCGGCAGGTGCCCGGCCCTGCCGGTAACGGTCCGGCCCGCTACTTCGCCTTCGCCGGGGCCGCCGGGGCGGTCGGCGTGATCAGCCCGCTTTCGCACGACTACTGCGAGCGCTGCAACCGGGTGCGCCTTACGGCGGACGGCCGGCTGCGGCTCTGCCTGTTCGGCGACCACGCCATCGATCTTCGCGCACCCTTGCGCGCGGGTGCGACGACGGACCGGATGGCGGAGATCCTGCGCTCGGCGATGTTGATCAAGCCGGAGCGCCACCATCTGCGGCTCGGAGAGCCGGCCTCGCGGATGCGCGCCTTCTCCGAGATCGGCGGCTAGCGTGTCGACGGGACGCTAGGGGACACCGGTCACAGTATGCGGTCGCCGCCCGTTGTCAAGCCGATGGAGGACGTGTATCCCGCCGCTGCGCAGGCCGCCGTCGCGCGAGCCCGCGCCGAATCGCTGGTGCTGGAGTATCAGGTCAAACTGACCCGATATCTGCGTCGGATGGTGGGCGATGCCGAGGTAGCGCTAGACCTGAGCCAAGACGTATTCCTGTCCGCGTACCGAATGCTGCAAGCGGATCCGGAGCGCGAGCTGACGGCGGGCTGGCTCTACCGGGCCGCCACCAACGCCGCGATATCGTTCCTGCGGCGAAAGAAGGTGCTGCGCATGCTTCCGCTCGATCGCGACATCGATCGCAGCACGTGGCGCGTGGACGAACGCAGCGCCGCGTCGGTGGACTTGCAGACGGCGCTGGCGCAACTTCCGCCGCAACAGTCTGCGGCGCTGCTCTTGACCAGCTACGTCGGATACTCTTCCACGGAGGCCGCCGAGTTGTTGGGAACGACGTCGGATGCGGTACGGCAGCGAGTCTGCCGGGCGATGCGCGTGTTGAGAACCGTGATGAGCGAGGAGACGACAAGATGATGACGCGGTGCGATTGCGCACGCGCCGAAACGATCGCCGGCGCGATCTCGCTGGGCGAAGCCGACGATGCGCAGCGCGACGCGTATCGATCGCATCTCGCTACGTGCGAGCGCTGCCGCGCCGATCTGGGCGGCGAGCGCGAGATCGAGCGAGTTATGGCGACCGTCGGAGAGGCGCGCGAAGCCGAGCGCTGGGAGCCCGACCTGCGCGCGGTGCGCATGCGGCCTCGCGAGAAGTATGGCGCGTGGCGTTGGGTCGCCGCGCTGGCCGCGGCCGTCGCTCTGATCGCCGGCCTACGCGCGATCGAGAGACACCCGAGCACCACCGCCGTAGCGCAAAGCGGCTCGGCGAACGAACGGGCCGCGGCGCGCGCCGTCGCAGCGCTCAACACTCAGACCATGCCGCGGCGCGAGCACGAGGCGGAGTCGCTGGCATTCGCGCCGGCCGCGTCGGGCACGATGGAGCTCAAGCTGCGGCTCGACGGCCGCGGCGCCTCGAGCCGGTGCGTAGTGATCAAGAGCTCCGGCAGTCGCACTCTCGACGAAGCGGTCTGCCGAGCGGCGCTGCGAACCATCTCGACGCGACGATAGGCTCCCCTAGACGTTAGGCTCCCTATAGGGAGAACGGCAGCGAGCGACCGAACGGGCCCGCCATGGCGGACGGCCCGTTCATCTACCGTTTCGGTAAGGACTTACGCCTCGACGATCACGCCGGCTTAGCGGCCGCCGCAGCGCACGGCGCGGTGCTGCCGCTGCTCGTCATCGATCCGGCACTGAACGATCGTCTCCAAGCCTCTCCACGCAGGGCCGCGTTTTTTTGCTCGGCCGTGCGCGGGCTCGACGCGGAGCTGCGCGAGCGCGGGTCCCGGCTCGTCGTGCGCCGCGCGCCGGCGGAGGAGGCGGTCTTACGGGTCGCGCGCGAGGCGGCTGCGGCGGGCGCGGCATGGAGCGCGTCGTACGACGAGGCCGGGATGCGGCGCGATTCGTCGTTACGCAGCGCGGTCGAAGAGGCCGGGTTGCGCGCGCTGGTCGTGCACGATGCGCCCGCCGTCGCGCCCGAGGAAAGCGCCGAAGCACGCAGCGCGGAGGGACCCGGATATCGCGCCTTCGCGCCGTATTTCGAGGTCTGGCGCGAGCTGCCGATCGCGTCGCACGAGTATCCGCTGCTGCTGCGGTTCACCAGCGGCGACCTTGACGGCGAAGCGTTACCCCAGCCGCGCGAGTTTGGGGCGGGTGAGGCGCAGGCCGCCGGCGGCTCGGCGGTCGCGCGGCGTCTCTTTCAGACGTTTGTGCGCGAGCGTGCGCCGCAGTACGCGATCGACGCCAACGTCCCGTCCGAGGACGGAACGTCGGGGCTATCCGCACACTTGTCGTTCGGTACGATCTCGGCGCGGACGATTGCGCTGGCGGTCCGCGAGCGCCTCGCCGATCCGTTTGCGATCAGCGAACATCGGCTCTCGCTGAGGCTCTTTCTGCGCGCGCTCGCACATCGCGACTTCTTCCTTCAGCTATCCTGGTTTAATCCGCAGACGCAGGACTCGTCGCTTCAGACCAAGATGCGCGGCTTCAAATGGGAAGAATCCCATCCCGCGCTGGAGGCGTGGTGCACCGGAACCACGGGCTATCCGTTCGTCGACGCCGGCATCCGGCAGCTGCACGCGACGGGATGGATGCATCCGCACGTGCGCGCGGTCGCGGCTTCGCTGCTGTGCTTCGATCTGGGCGTCGATTGGCGAGTCGGCCGCGAGCAATGGGACCGCTTCCTGATCGAAGATGACCCGGCGCTCGCGACGGGAAACTGGCAGTGGATCGCCGGCGTCGGCGCCGACATGGCGCAGTATCCGAGGATTTACAACCCCGAGCGACAGCTGCGGCGCTACGACCCCGCGGGGCTCTACGTTCGGCGCTGGATCGACGAGCTGCGGAGCGTGCCGTTCGAGGCGTGGCAGCCGCGAACGAGATCCTCGGCCCAGCTTCGGTTAGCGCTCTTTGCCCAGGGCGAGTATCCGCCGCCTGCGGTCGACCACGCCGTCGCGGCACGCGCCTTTCTGCGGCGCTATCGCGAGTTCGTATCCCCCTGAGGGAACCGCTCGTCGAGCCAGCTGCTCACGATGGGTACGCGCACGTCGTCCCCGTTCCAGGTCTTGATGCCGTAGTAGACGCTCGCGACTAGGAAGAGCGGTACGAGCAGCGGCACGAGCGCCATCGCGGATATGCCGAGGAACGGAATCTGCGCGATTAGCGAGAGCAGCGCCCCAAAGCCAAAGATGCCAACGTTGAATCCGAGCGCCTGAATGGCTTGGCGACGCAGGGCGCGCGACTGGTTGCGATCGAGGAGCGAGATCAGCGCGAGCGGCCACAGCGGATAGCCGAGCGCGACCAGCGCGCGGCTTTCGGCGGAGTCGGGCGCCGTCGTGACGCTGGCCGTTCCGCGCACGGTCGCGGGCGCGGGGCGCGGCGGCACCGCTCCGGGAATTTGTTGGCGCGTGGCGGTAGCGGCCTCGACCTTAGCCGCGAGCCGGCAGCTGGGGCAGCCGCCGCGCTCGTCGCGGCACGTGGCGCAAATCGGCTTACCGCATTCGATGCAAGGCGCTGCCGACGGTACGTTCGAGTGAAAGTAGCAGTCCATTTTGGTTCGTGCAATCCTCCGCACCCTCACGTACCGGGTCGCACTAGGGCAGGTTTCACCGCCGGTGGGCCGCAAGTGCGTGCGGCGGATGAGCCGCCGCTCGATATTGCACCGCCTGGCGCGTGAGGCGCGCCCGTACTATCCGCGCATCGCGCTGGCGATGGGAATGGGCGTGCTGGCCGGCGTGCTATCCATCGTCCCGCCGCTGGCGTTCCGGATCATCATCAACCAGGTACTCGTTCCTCGGTCCGGCCATCCGCCGGACCTTAGGGCGCTCTACCTGTCCCTCGGGTTCACGGCAGTCGCGCTGGTCCTCGCCAACGCGGCGATCTACGGCCAGACCTACCTGACCGCGTGGAGCGGTCAGCACCTCGTCGCGAGGCTGCGGGTACGGCTGTTCGAGCGCATGCTCAACTTGCCGCTCGGGGAGTTCGACAAGTGGCGCCCAGGCGAACTGATCGCCCGGTTCGCGACGGACCTGCAGATCATGATCGACGCGGTGAGCGTGTCGGTGCCCCAGCTCGTCGTGGCGCTGGCCACGTTCATCTCGTCGTTTGCGACGATGATCTATCTCGACTGGCTGCTGACGCTCTCGCTCGTGCTCGTCGCGCCTGTCCTCTCGTTCGCCGTGTCGAATTTCCAGCGCCTCATTGCCGCCGGCACGCATCGCGCCCAGCAGCGCATCGCGGATCTCACCGCAAATCTCTCCGAGATCCTGCAAGGCCAGCGCGTCGTCAAATCCTTCGGCCGCGAGCAGTTCGAGGTGCGGCGGTTCCGCGGCCGCAACGACGATTTCTTCGGTGCGTACATGAAGCTGACGCAGTTCATCCAGACACAGCCGCTCGTCATCTCGACGATCATGGTGGCGGCGGTGGTGGCGATCATGTGGCTCTCGGTGCGCGAGGTTCTCGTGGGCCGGCTCGACATCGGCAAGGTCTTCATGTACTGGGGACTACTGGTGAACCTGATGAACCCCATGAATCGCGTGGCCGCGTTCTTCGGCGACATCGCCAAGGCGATTGTGGGCGCCGGCCGCGTCTTCGAGCTGCTCGATCTGCCGGTCGAGGTGCGGGACGAGCCCGGCGCGATCGCGTTACCCGCGGTGCGCGGGCGCATCGAGTACGCGGACGTGACGTTCCGTTACAACCCGGCGGAACCTCCGGCCCTTCGGCACGTCAACGCGACGATCGAGGCAGGCGAGATCGTCGCGCTCGTCGGCCCGTCGGGCGCGGGCAAGACGACGCTCGCGAACCTCGTGCCGCGCTTCTACGAGCCACAGGAAGGGAGGCTGCTGCTCGACGGCATCGACGTCGCGAAGGTTAGGCTGTCGGATCTGCGAGCCGCGATCGCCATCGTGCCGCAGGACGTGCAGCTGTTTCGTACGTCGATCCTGGAGAACATTCGCTACGGCAGGATCGGCGCGACCGAGGCCGAGGTTCGAGCCGCCGCGGCCGACGCGAACGTCGACGAGTACGTGCAGACATTTCCGGAAGGCTACGCGACCGAAGTGGGCGAGCGCGGCGTGCGGCTCTCCGGTGGTCAGCGCCAGCGCATCGCGATCGCGCGCGCGGTGCTGCGGGATCCGCGCATCTTGATTCTCGACGAAGCTACGAGCGCGCTCGACAGCCACTCCGAGGCGATGATCGAGGAAGCTCTCGACCGGCTCCTCCCCGGGCGTACGACGCTCATCATCGCGCATCGTCTCTCCACGATCCGCCGCGCGCACCGCGTTTTGTTCATCGAGGCCGGACGCGTGATCGAGATGGGGACGCACGACGAGCTGCTCGCGAAGGGCGGTCCCTACGCGCGCCTGCACGCGGCGCAGTTTTCGTTTAAGGCGCCTTAAGGGGCGCCGAAGCCGGGAATCGACGAGCGCGGGGCGAAGAGGCCGCAAATCCAGGGGACATCCTCCTTGAAGTTCCCCCTTTTGAGTGATGGGTGCCTCTGAAATCCAGCCTCCCAGAAAGGAACTCCAGTTGAACCAGGGATTCACCGTGTGGCTTACCGGTCTGTCCGGCGCGGGTAAGAGCACGATCGCGGAACGGCTTGCTCCCGAGTTGAGCGCGCGCGGCTGCAGCGTCGAGGTGCTCGACGGCGACGAAGTCCGGACTCATCTCTCGAAGGGTTTGGGATTCAGCCGTGAGGATCGCGACATCAACATCGGTCGCATCTCATTCGTCGCGTCGTTGCTCGTGCGGCACGGCGCGGCCGTGATCACCGCGGCGATTTCGCCGTACGCGCAGGCGAGAGCCGACGCGCGCAAGCGAATTGGAAACGAGCGTTTCGTGGAAGTTTACGTGCGCTGCTCCCTGGACGAGCTCGTTCGGCGCGACGTCAAGGGTCTGTACGCCAAAGCGCTCGCCGGCGAGGTGCAGCACTTCACCGGCGTCTCCGATCCGTACGAGGCTCCCGAGCATCCCGACGTCATCGTGGACAGCGAGGTAGAAACGGTCGAGGAGAGCGTCTCGAAAATCCTTTCCGAGCTCATGCAGCGCGGCTACCTAAACGCCGGCGCGCCGGCCCGCATTGAAGGGGTGTTATGATCGCTCCTCACGGCGGAAAACTGATCAATCGATTCGCCGATTCGCGACAGGCCGAGTCCGAGCTGCGTGAGAGCGCGAAGAGGCTTCGCAGCCTCACGCTTACCGGTCGCGAGCTCAACGATCTCGGGCTGATCGGCAACGGTGCCCTGAGCCCGCTGACCGGGTTCATGACGCGCAAAGACTACGGGCCCGTCGTCACATCGATGCGCTTGGAGAACGGATTGCCGTGGAGCATTCCCGTGGTTCTCGCCGTGGACCGCGATGAGGCGCCTGTCGCCGGCACGAGCGCGGCGCTCTACGACGGCGACGGCACATTGCGCGGTGTCATCGACGTCGAGGACGTCTTCGAGTACGACAAGCTAAACGAGGCGCGCAACGTTTATCGCACCGAAGAAGAGAAACATCCGGGCGTCGCCGCGCTCCTAGCGCGCAAGGACGTTCTGGTCGGCGGCCCGGTATCGCTGCTTCCGGTGCGAACCGATCCGGAGAGCCTTTCGCCCGCGCAGACACGCGCGGAGTTCGAGCGTCGCGGCTGGAAGACGATCGTGGGCTTTCAAACGCGCAACCCCGTGCACAGGGCGCACGAATACATTCAGAAGTGTGCGCTCGAAACCGTCGACGGACTGCTCCTGCACCCGCTCGTCGGCGAGACCAAGAGCGACGACATTCCCGCCGAGGTCCGGATGCGCTGCTACCGGGCGCTGTTGGAGAATTATTACCCCGCCGACCGCGTGCTGCTCAGCACGCTGCCGGCAGCGATGCGCTACGCCGGTCCGCGCGAGGCGATCTTCCACGCCATGATGCGCAAGAATCACGGTTGCACGCACTTCATCGTCGGCCGCGATCACGCGGGCGTCGGAAGCTACTACGGAACCTACGACGCGCAGAAGATGTTCGACGAGTTCACGCCGGAAGAGCTCGGCATCACGCCGCTGAAGTTCGAGAACAGCTTCTACTGCCGGCGTTGTCAGTCGATGGGCTCCAGAAAGACGTGCAGCCACGATCCCGAGAACCACGTCACGCTGAGCGGCACGCAGGTGCGCCAGATGCTCCGCGACGGCCAGCTGCCGCCGCCGGAGTTCTCGCGGCCGGAGGTCGCGCAGATCCTGATCGAGGCTTCGCGGGAGACGGCCTCAGCTTAGGCGGCATTTTCATGCGCGGGCGGCCGGCGTTGATGCAGGGCAAACCGGTTGCCCTCGGGGTCGCGCGCGAAGCAGCTGGAGCACGCCGGAAACTCGTAGATCTCGCTGACTTCGACGCCGGCGGCCTGCAGGCGCTCGCGCATCGCCTGCATGTCGTCGACCTCGAAGGCCGCGCCCGTCGACGCACCCGGCTCGAACCCGAGACCTTCGCCGTTTCCGACTCCAAAGGTTGTGTTGCCGACGTTGAACTCGATCCAGTGATCGCCGAACGCGTCGCCGGGGACCAAACCCAGGATGTCGCGATAAAAGTCGCGTGCACGCGGCACGTCTCGGACGGAATAGGCGACGAACGCGATGTCTTTGACCATTGGCGAATCCTCCCGAAGCCGTCGCTGGCTTCATTGGCGCGCGAGGGGCAACCTCCAGCGCTGCGCGAAGAGCACGTTCCCGCTAACGGGTCACGGTCAGCCAGGGAGGGCGTCTAGTGCTCGTGCTCAGCCGCAAGGCTAATCAGTCGATCACGATTGGAAGCGACATTCGCATCGTGGTCGTCGAGCTAGAGCGCGATCACGTAAAACTCGGGATCGAGGCCCCGCGCGGACTGCGCGTGCGCCGTTCCGAAGTCCCCGCGAGCCCGGTAGGAAAACAATCGGACGCCGATAATCCCCGTGATGCCGGCGGTGGCTAAGTGTAGGCAACCGAGCGTCGGCACGGCTGGCGGGAACAGCCCGCCGGTCCAGTGGAATGTTGACCTAGGTCTATCAAATGCCGAGGAGATGACTCCCCCGTGAATCTCAGCTACGTTCTCGTCGGTTTCGTCGTCGGCGCGTGTACCGCGTACAGCGGTGTAGGCGCCGGCGCGATCACGACGCCCCTTCTCATCTTTCTCGGGGTCGGCACGGATAAGGCGATCGGCTCCGACCTGTTGTTCGCCCTCGTCACCCGCATGGTCGCGATGGTCGCTCACGTTCAGAAGCGGACGGTCCAGGGCTCCGTGCTGTGGCGGCTTTCGATTGGCGGACTTCCCGGCGCGATCATCGGCGTGATCGTCAGCGCCCACCTGCATCGCACGCTACACGTGCATGCGCTCGATAACGTCTTGCGCATCGCCGTGGCGGCGGCGCTGCTCGTCTCCGCGGCGGGGATCATCTTCAATCGGCGCCTTGCGGGCGACATGCCCGCCGACGGCGATCCGAAGCAGTTGCCGAGCCTGCGGCTCGCGGCGATCGGGTTCTTCGTCGGCCTGACCGTGAGCATCACGTCGATCGGCGCGGGGTCGCTGACGCTGCCGCTGCTCCTGCTCGTGGCGCCGGTCGTCGCGCTGCGCCGGCTCGTGGGTACGGATTTAGCCTTCGCCGTAGTCGTGCTCGTGCCGTCGCTGCTGGGTCACTGGCGGATCGGCGACGTCAATCCGGTGATCGCCGGATCGCTGCTGCTCGGGTCGATTCCCGGCGTCTTCGTCGGTTCGCACTTGGTGACGCGGCTTCCCGAACGCTGGTTCCGCAGCGCGCTCGCCGGCGTGCTCGTCATCGTCGCGCTCGCGCTACTGCCGATCAACCTTCATCTGCCGCACTCTTAGATCCCTCGAGCTCTGCACGCTCGCGAGCGATCAGCTCGCCGGCGCGGAAGAGACTCTCGAACGTTCCCGCGTCGCTCCACCAGCCCTCGAGCACGTCGTAATCGAGGCAGCCCTCGCCGATGTAACAGTTGTTCACGTCCGCGATCTCCAGCTCGCCGCGGGCCGAGGGTTTGAGCGTCCGGACGAAGTCGAAGACGCGGGCGTCGTACATGTAGAGACCGGTGACGGCGTAGCGGCTTTTCGGCTGCGCCGGTTTCTCCTCGACGGCGACGATGCGCTCGCCGTCGAAGACCGGGACGCCGAAGCGCTGCAACTCGTCGACTTCCTTCAGCAATATGCGCGCTCCGGATGGCTGATCTGCGAAGCGGCGCACGTAGGGTTCGATGCTGTGTTGGAAGATGTTGTCGCCCAGAATCACGACGATCCGCTGGCCGTCGGCGAAATGTTCGCATAGGCGCAGCGCGTCGGCGATGCCGCCCTCGCCTTGCTGGTACGCATAATAGATGCCGCGCAGGCCAAAATCGGCACCGTTGCCGAGCAGGCGCAGGAAATCGCCCGCGGAGTTTCCGCCCGTCACGATCATCACTTCGCGAATGCCCGCGGCGCAGAGCGTCTGTAGCGGATAGTAGATCATCGGCCGGTCGTAGACAGGAAGAAGATGCTTGTTCGTCACTTTGGTCAGCGGATGCAGCCGCGTGCCGAGCCCCCCGGCCAATATCACACCCTTCATGGGATGGACGTCGCTTTGAGAGGACGCCACCATGACTCGTTGGCGCGATACCACGCGACCGTTTGAGCAATTCCCTCGGCGAAGGGAATCTGCGGCTTCCAGCCCAGGCCGTGGAGCTTCGTCGCGCTGACGGAGTAGCGGCGATCGTGACCCGCGCGATCCGTGACGTGGTTGACGTGCGTTTCCATCGAGCGCCCGCAGAGACCCAGCAGCACGCGGGTCAGCTCGAGATTCGTGCGCGGCGCACTGCCCGCGACGTTGTAGACGTTTCCCGGAGCTCCGCGTTCGAGCGCGTGGAGGATCGCGTTCGCGTGATCTTCGACGTGCAGCCAGTCGCGAATCTGCAGGCCGTCGCCATAGACGGGCACGGGCCGGTCGTCGATCAAGTTCGTGACGAAGAGCGGGACGATCTTCTCGGGGTATTGATTGGGGCCGTAGGTGTTGCTGCCGCGCGTGATGAGGACGGGTACGCCGTACGTCACGTGGTAGGCGAGCGCCATGAGATCCGCCGCCGCCTTGCTGGCGGCGTACGGGCTGCGCGGCGCGACCGGATCGGTCTCGAGGGATTCGCCGCGCGCGACATCGCCATATACCTCGTCGGTCGATACTTGGAGGAAGCGCGACACGGCCAGCTCGCGCGCGACCTCGAGCAGCACGAGCGTCCCGAGCGCGTCCGTGCGCAAGAACTCTTGGGGGGCGAGAATGGAGCGATCGACGTGCGTCTCCGCGGCGAAGTTCAGGATCGCATCTGCGCCGCCCGCCAGCGCCGCGCGCACGGCGCCGGCATCGCAGACATCGCCCTTGACGAAGCGGTAGCGCGGATCCGCTTCGACGTCGCGCAGGTTCTCCGGATTGCCCGCATAGGTAACTGCATCGAGATTTACGATTTCGACGTTCGGACGATTGCGCAGCGCAAGCCGAATGAAATGAGAGCCGATGAACCCGAGCCCCCCGGTGACGAGCCAGCGCATGGCCTCGCTCTACGGAGGCGCTTTCGCTGCGCCCTGCTCGGGCGAATCGGCGACGAGCGCGGCGAGCTGCCGCCGCGACGTGAGGTCGAATCGATCGAAGATCGCCGCAATGTGGGTTTCCACGGTCCGCTCTCCGATGAAGAGCTCCGCCGCGATCGCTCGATTACTCTTGCCTTGCGCTGCGAGGCGCGCCACCTCGACCTCGCGCGCGGTCAGATGATGCCGGCCGGGGCGATGGCGGGCGCGTTGCCTCGCACGCGCCAGCTCGCGCTCGGGGCGCACGAATCCCCGACGGCGATAGATCTCGGCGGCGTCGGCATAGCGCCCCTCGAGCTCCAGGGCTTGCGCCCTCTCCCACGGCCACGCGATCCGCTCGAACTGCGCGGCCGCTTCGCCGGCCAGCGCCTTGGCGTCGGCGCTGCGCCGGCGACTCGCGACTCGTGCGTCGAAGAGCGTCAGGTATGCCCGAGCGGCGAGGTTGGCCGTATCGCGCGCCGCCGCGGCGAGCAGTTCGCGCGCTCGGTCGCGCTCGTCCGCGTTTTCGCTGCCGGAAAGCTGGTCGAGAAGCCAAAAGGAGAAATCCACGGAGTTCAGCGCCTGCAGAGCGCGCGTACGCAAAGTCTCGGCTTCATCGCGCCGCTTCGTCGCGTCGTAGTAGGCCGCGACGCACCCAGCGAGCAGGCCGATTCTCTGCGACTCGCCCGAGGCGAAGGCGAGCTCCAGCGCTGCGGGCGTTACGAGTAGAGCGCCGTCAGCGTCGTCATCACAGTAGTAGGCGAGACGAACGGCGAGCGCGGTACGCGCCGTCTGCGTCATCGCGATGCCCGGAGGCAGCCGCGCGTCTTCGCGTTGGTAGGCGCGCACAGCCGCCAGATCGCCGGCGAGTAGCGCCGCAAACGCAAGGCCTTGAATGGTCGTCGCTCCGACCTTTCCGAAATCCTGGCTGCGCGCGCATGTCGCCGCTTCGCGATACGCGGCGAAGGCGCGGTCCATCCAGCCGGTCACCATCGCGCGGCTCGCGTAATTGTTGAGCGTCCAGGCGAGTTGCTCGGGATCGTTCGAATCGCGCGCGATCGCGGCGGCGCGCTCGTATTCTTCGAACGCATCGTTCAATCGACATGAGGTAGCGGCGATGAGCGCTCGAACCATGCACGCGTTGCGCCGATCGAGCGCCGCACGTTCGCCGGGCGTCTCTTCCGCCGATGCGAGGTTGGCGCTGGCCGCGTCCGTCGCGCCCTGCAACGCATCGAAATGCGCCAGCGTCACATACGCGCCGAAGGCCACCGGGCCGTGCCCCCCGCTCAAGCGCAGTGCGCGCAGCGCGGTTTGCGCGGCGGCGTCCGGCCTGCCGCTCTCGTAGACGCGCCGGGAGAGCCGAATGGCTACCGAGGCCGCGTTCGCGTCGTCGCCGGCGGCTTCGTAGGAATTCACGGCCCGCTCGGCAACGGCGCAGGCCTCCTCGACCTCCCCATTGATCGACAGCGCGCGCGAGAATTTCTCGCAGAGAGGAGCGTACGTCGCGTCGTCGGGACTTCTCGACGTCGCCGCCCCGCGATAGGCGGCCTCCGCGTCGCGATGGGCGTTGCGCGACAGTGCGTTGTCGCCGGCGAGCTCGTAGGCCGCGCTGGCGCGCTCACGATCGCCCGCCGCATTCCAATGGTAGGCCAGATCGATCGGGTCGGCATCGCGCTGTTCCAAGAATTCCGCGACTTCGCGATGGATGGCTTGCGTCTGAATTCCGAGGAGCTCGCGGTAAAGGATCTCGCGCGTGATCGCATGGCGAAACGTTAGGACGCCGGCGGCCTCGCGAGTCTCTCGCACCAAGTGCAGGTCGCGAGCGTGCGCGAGGGCGCGAGCTGCGTCGGCGTTTGATGCGGCGCCGACCTGAGCGAGAAGGGGCACGTCGAAGCTGCGGCCGATCACCGAGGCGTAGAGCAGGATGCGGCGTTCCTCCGGCGCGAGCCGCTCGAATCGGGCGAGCACGCCCGCGCGGATGCTCAGCGGCGCGTCGACGAAGGGACCCTCGGGGGCGATCGCGGCGCTGTTGACGAGCTCTTCGGCGAAGTAGGGCTTGCCCTCGGACAACTCGCAGACGCGTTCGATGGCGCTGTTCGGCGCCGTCGAACGGTCGGGCCAAATGCTGGTGACCAGCCGTCGCATCTCGTCCGCATCGAGCGGCGGCACAGCGACCGTGGCGACACCCTGACGCTCCAATCGGGTCAATGCTTCTCGGCGCGCGTGATCGAGTTCGAGCTGCTCCGTACGAACGGCTCCGAGAAAGAGCCACCGCGAGTCGCCGAGCCGCGCGGTCAGGAACGTCAGAAATTCGAGGGTCGCGTAGTCGGCCCATTGCAAGTCGTCGACGATCAAGACGATCGGGGTGATGGCGGCGGCGCGAAAGGTCTGGGCGGCGCGCAGTAGCGTGCGATGTCGGGCGGTCTCGGACTGTCCGGCCCCACCGCTCGCGTCGCGGTCCTCAAAGGGATCGGGGATGCCGAGCGCGGCGAATGCTTCGTGCAACGGCGCGAAGGGCGGACACAGCGACTCGAAACACGACGCGCGGCCGATCTTGGCGCCGAGGGCGACCGCCCGCGAGGCGAACTCATCGAGCAGGCGCGTCTTGCCGACTCCGGCTTCGCCCCAGAGGAGGGCCGCGGCGCTCGCGCCTTCGGCGGCGCGGCCGTAGAGGCGCTCCAGCAACTCTAGCTGAGTCGCCCGGCCGACCAGCGGGCTCCGAGCCGCCCGCGCCGCTCCTCCGTACACCGCCCGATGCAAGACGCTCCTCACATTGCTATGGTGACCGGGAGCCTTTTCTGCTATGGAGGACGACACCTTGACTACCAGCGCACTGCCCTGCGATCCCGCCAAGCTCGAAGCCGCGGTCGGACGCTTTCTCAACGACGTCGGAGCGGTTCTGACGGCATCGTCGGTCTTGATCGGCGACCGCCTCGGACTGTATAAGGCGCTCGCGACCGACGGAGCATTGACGTCGCGCCAGCTCGCCGACCGAACCAAGACGCACGAACGATACGTCCGCGAGTGGCTGGCAAATCAGGCCGCGGCCGGGTATCTCACCTACGATCCGGCGACGGAGCGATTCGAACTGCCCGCCGAGCACGTTCCCTTGTTGGCCGATGATACGAGCGAGCTCAATATGTGCGGGCTCTTCGGGATGGGACAGCCGCTCTTCGCGGACGAGCCGAAGATCGCGCAGGCGTTCTTGACCGGCGAGGGCGTCGGCTGGCACGAGCACGATCCGCGACTCTACGCCAACACGGACCGGATCTTCCGTAACGGATATGCCGCGCATTTGGTCTCGGACTGGATCCCATCGCTCGACGGCGTCGATGCCAAGCTGCGGACCGGCGCGTTGGCGGCCGACATCGGCTGCGGATACGGCAGCTCGACGATACTTATGGCGAAGGCCTATCCAATGTCGCGGTTCGTCGGGTACGACTATCACGAGCCGTCCATCGCGGCGGCACGTGAAGCAGCCCGCAAGGCCGGGGTCGAGGATCGCGTGCGCTTCGAGGTCGTCTCGGGCGACTCGACGCCGAAGCTGGCCTTCGATCTCGCGTGCTGCTTCGACTGCGTGCACGACATGGGCGATCCCGTCGGCGTTCTCTCGCGTCTGCGCCAGGCACTCAAGCCGAATGGAACGCTCATGATCGTCGAGCCGTTCGCCGGCGATACGCTAGAAGCGAATCTGACGCCGGTGGGGCGCATCTACTACGCGGCTTCGACCATCCTCTGCACGCCCTCATCCGTCGCGCAAGAGGTGGGGTTGGCGCTCGGGGCGCAGGCCGGCGAGGCGCGGATGCGCGAGGTCGTGCACCAGGCGGGCTTCGCGCACTTCCGGCGCGCCACGGAGACCCCGTTCAATATCGTGTACGAGGCGCGGCCCTAACCTGCCGCCCCTCTGCTCGCCTCGGCGCCCTTGGAGCGTGGACGGCCGCGTGATATAATCGCGCGGCTGTCTCACTCACTCCACCCCGCACGGAGGCGGGGTGCCGATGGCTCCGGGACACGGCCGCGATTCCAAGATGGGCAGCGGCCGGGGGCCAGAAAGGTACACTCGAATGACCGTCGTGTCCATGCGCGAGCTCTTAGAGGCGGGCGTCCATTTCGGCCATCAAACGCGCCGATGGAACCCGAAGATGAAGCCCTTCATCTTTCAAGAGCGCAACGGCATCTATATCATCGATTTGGCGCTCACCGTGCAGCGGCTGCGCGAGACCTACGAGGTTGTCAAGCAGCTCGCGCGGGAGGGGCGCGTCATCCTATTCGTCGGGACGAAGAAACAGGCGCAGGACGTCATCCGCGAGGAGGCCGAGCGTGCCGGTACGTTCTTCATCAACCAGCGCTGGCTCGGCGGCACGCTGACGAACTTCGCGACGATCCAGAAGCGCATCGCGCGCCTGCGCGAGCTCGAGAACATGAAGCTTCAGGGCGACTTCGAGCGGCTCCCGAAGAAAGAGGTCGCTAAGTTACAGGACGAGATGAACCGCCTCGAGCGCTTTCTCGGCGGCATCAAAGACATGCACCGCCTGCCCGACGCGATCTTCGTGGTCGATCCTAAGAAGGAGCGCATCGCCGTCTTAGAGGCACGGAAGCTGAAGATCCCCATTATCGCCGTGATCGATACGAACTGCGATCCCGACGAAATCGACTATCCGATCCCAGGCAACGACGACGCCATTCGCGCCGTCAAGCTGATGGTCGGCAAGATCGCCGACGCCATCATCGAGGGGCGCACGGAGAGCGAGAGCTCGTACGATCAGTCGCTCTACGAAGCGTCGCCGCAGGAATATGCCGAGGAAGAAGCCCCCACGACCATGGCGGAGGCGGGACTTTGATTTCCTATCAACCCAGGCCCGAAGAGATCAAGGCCCTGCGCGAAGAGACCAGCGCGCCGATGATGGATTGCCGGAAGGCGTTGCTCGACGCGGGAGGCGACGTGGATCGCGCAAAGGCGCTCTTGCTCGAACGTGGCGCGGCGCATGCGGCGAAGAAATCCGAACGCTCCGCCAACGAAGGGCTCGTCACGAGCTACATCCACGCCGGCGGCAAGATCGGCGTCCTGGTCGAGGTCAACAGCGAGACGGATTTCGTGGCGCGCAACCCCAAGTTCGCGGACCTCTCGCGCGACCTGGCGATGCACATCGCCGCCATGTCGCCACAGTACCTGGACCGCGAGGCCGTTCCGAGCCCCGTCGTCGACGATCTGCGCGCGGAGTTCCGTGCCGGCGTTCCATCGGGGAAGCCGCCCGAGGTCGCCGAAAAGATCGTCGAGGGGAAGCTGAACAAGTGGTTCGAGGAGCACTGCCTGCTGGACCAGGCCTTCGTCAAGGACGACTCCATGACCGTCGGCGACGTAGTGAACCGCGCGATCGGGTCGCTCGGCGAGCGGATTCGCGTGCGGCGCTTTAGCCGATACGCCCTTGGTGAATGACCTGACGCCGGGGCGGCCGCGGTTCTCGCGCGTTCTGTTGAAGATCTCGGGCGAAGCCTTTGCCGGAGACGGAACCGGCGTCGACGTCAACACGACCCGTATCATGGCGGAGCAGATTGCCGAGGTTAGCCGGTTCGGCGTCTCCGTCGCCATCGTCGTCGGCGGCGGCAACATTTGGCGCGGCAAGGTCCACGAAGAGGCCGGCATGGATCGTGCCACGGCCGATTACATGGGAATGCTCGCGACCGTGATCAACGCCCTGGCGCTTCAGGACGCGCTCGAACGGATGGGCGTAGCCTCGCGCGTGCAGACCGCGATCGCGATGCATCAGATCGCGGAGCCGTATATCCGGCGCCGCGCGATTCGCCATCTCGAGAAGGGGCGCGTCGTCATCTTCGCGGCGGGAACGGGCAATCCGTACTTCACGACCGATACGGCCGCCGCGCTGCGCGCCGTCGAAGTGAACGCCGAGGCGATCTTGAAGGCGACGAAAGTCGACGGCATCTACTCCGCGGATCCGAAGAAGGACCCTGCGGCGACGCGCTTCGAGCGGCTGGAGTACATGGAGGTCTTGCAGCGCGGGCTCGAGGTCATGGACTCGACCTCGATGGCGCTCTGCATGGACAACGCGCTCCCCGTCATCGTCTTCGATATGACGGTCGCGGGTAACATCCGGCGCGTGATTTGGGGCGAGCCGATCGGGACGTACGTCGGCCGTCGCGAACCGGCGCCCGTGGGAGCGAAAGCGTAACCGATGACGGACGCATACTTCAAAGAGATCGAATCGCGCATGCACAAATGTGTCGAGGCGACGCGCCACGAGTTCGCGTCGATTCGGACCGGCCGCGCCGCTCCGGCGCTGCTGGATCGTCTCGTCGTCGAGGCGTACGGCCAGCCGGTGCCCGTGAAGCAAGTCGCAGGCGTCTCCACGCCGGACTCGCGCACGCTGCTCATCACGGCGTGGGACAAGGGCGTCGTTCCGGCGATCAAAAAGGCGATCGAGAAGAGCGAACTCGGGCTGACGCCCGCGGTGGACGGATCGGCGATACGGCTGGTCATCCCGCCGCTGAGCGAAGAACGGCGCAAAGATCTCGTCAAGCTGATCAAAAAGAAGGCTGAAGACGGCCGCGTCGCCGTGCGCAACGTCCGGCATAAATCGCACGACGAGGTGCGCGCGCAGCTGAAGTCGCACGACATCACCGAGGACGACGGCAAGCGCATGCAAGAGTCGTTGCAGCGGCTGACCGACAAGTACGTCAAGGAGATCGACGTGCTGGTTGCCGCCAAAGAGAAAGAGATCATGGAGGTGTGAGCGACGACCTGATACTGATGCCCGAGGTGCAGGCGCGGCGCATCCTCGCGGATCGGCCGATTCGCCTGCACACGCTGGCCCCCTACGGCTCGTGGATAGGGTGCGGCGCTTTGCGCGTGCTTCGTTTGATCGTTCTCCAAGCTCAGGGTGACGCGGGCGAGACCGAGGTCGAACTGACCGTCGGCTACGAGTCGTATAAAAACGCATGAGCATCTCGCTAGCATCCCGCGAGCGGATCGGGCTCGACCTCAATGCCGTCCCACGCCACGTTGCGATCATCATGGACGGCAACCGCCGATGGGCCCGGGCCCATGGGCTCCCCGCGCTCGAGGGACACCGGCGCGGCATGATTGCCCTGCGCCGCGTCACGCGCGGCGCGAGCGACCTCGGCATCGGCGCCCTCACGGTCTACGGCTTCTCCACCGAGAATTGGAATCGAGAAGCGCGCGAGATCTCGCTGCTCTTCGAGCTCTGCGTGCATTTCGCGCGCGGCGAGCTGGTCGAGCTGCGCAGGAACAACGTCCGCGTTCGAGTCATTGGCGAGTGGGAGTCGCTTCCCGAGGCGCCGCGAAGGGCGCTGGCGGACCTGCAGGAGCAAACGGCCGCGAGCACCGGGCTGCTGCTGAACCTAGCCGTCAACTACAGCTCGCGCGCCGAGCTAGAGCGGGCCGTGCGCGCCATCGCCCGCGACGTTGCCCGTGGAGCCGTCGCGCCGGAGGCCGTCGACGAAGCGCTGATTGGACGCTACCTGTACACCGCAGACCTGCCCGAGCTCGATCTGCTGATTCGCCCAGGCGGCGAGCAGCGGCTCTCGAACTTCCTGCTCTACCAGGCCGCGTACGCCGAGCTTATCATGACCGACGTCTATTGGCCGGACTTCTCGAAGGATGATCTGATACGGGCGCTGATCGAGTTTCAACGGCGGGAACGGCGCTTCGGCGGGACTTGACCGAGCGCCGCGTCGTTGTGGGCCTGATCGTTGCGGCGATCGGGCTCTCGTGCGTGCTCGTTCCCTGGACTTTCTACGTCCTGCTGCTCGCGATCGGCCTCGCCAGCATCTACGAGTTCAACTACATGTGTGCGATCAAAGGGCAGCCGCTCGAGTATCCGGTCGCGGTGCTCGGCGTCTGCGCATACGTCGCGATGGCCGTGTTCGGCGTGCTACACAAGTGGGAGGGCATACTGCTCGCGGCCATCGTGATCGTTGCGTTCTGGATCGGTATGTACGGCGAGCAAAAGGGCTACTTCGCGCGCACCGCCTACACGCTGCTCGCCGTACTGTACATAGGCAAGCTGCTCACCTACTTCGTATTCATCCGCCAGATCCCGGTGACGGGCGAATGGCTGACCTTGTACGTGATCGTGCTGATCGCGCTCACGGACGTATTCGGCATGATCGTGGGCACGAGCTTCGGGCGCCACAGCCTCACGAAGATCTCGCCGAATAAGACGGTGGAAGGATCGGCCGGATCGCTGGCGATCGTCGTGCTCGTCGCGATCGGCGCGACGTGGATCCCGCAACTGCATCTGCAGTGGTGGCAGGGCGGCGTACTCGGCCTGTTCACGAGCATAGCGGCGCAAGCCGGCGATCTTGTGGAGTCCGCGTTCAAGCGGGATGCCGGCGTGAAAGATGCGGGTGCCGCGATCGCCGGACATGGCGGCGTGCTCGACCGTTTCGACTCGTATTTCTTGGGCGGCGTCACGTTCTTCGCGACGCTGCACCTGCTCGGGATTCTGCCGCTCACGTGAGCTCGCGCAAACGCGTCGCTATTTTGGGTTCGACCGGGTCGATCGGCACGCAGGCGCTCGACGTGATAGCGCGGCATCCCGACCAGTTCGCGGTCGTCGGTCTGGCCGCGGGGCGCAACGTCGAGCTGCTGCGCGAACAAGCCGCGCGCTTCGGCGTGGAAATCGCGACGACGGCGCAGGACGGACCGGCAGGCCTGCTGCGCGTCGCCGTGGAGAGCGATCCAGAGATCGTGCTCGCCGCGACCGACGGCTCCGTGGCGTTCGAGGCGGTCTTCGCGGCGGTCGACCGCGGCATCGACGTTGCCGTCGCCAACAAGGAGCTGATCGTCGCCGCGGGTGCGCTGCTCGTGGCGCGCGGGCGCTCGAGCGGCTCACGGATGCTCCCCGTCGACAGCGAGCACAGCGCGATCTTTCAATGCCTCGTGGGCGAGGAACCATCGAGCGTCGCGGCGATCGTGCTCACCGCGTCGGGCGGTCCGTTCTGGCGGACGACGCAAGAGGCGATGGAGCGCGCGGACGTCGCGTCGGCGCTCGCGCACCCGACCTGGAGAATGGGCACGAAAAACACGATCGACTCGGCCACGATGATGAACAAGGGGCTCGAGGTCATCGAGGCGAGCCGGCTGTTCGACATGCCCGGCGAGCGCATCAAGATCGTCGTGCACCCGCAATCGGTCGCGCACGGGTTCGTCGTGTTCAATGACGGCAGCGTAAAGTCGCAGTTGGCGGCGCCTGACATGCGGCTGCCGATCGCCTACGCGCTGAGCTATCCTAAGCGCCTGGCGTTCAACGGTGCGGCCGGCGACGTGCTCCGGGCGCTGGGCGCCAAGCAGGGAGACGTCACCCTGCGTTACGACTTCGAGCCGGCAGATCCGCAGCGCTTTCCCTGCGTCCGCCTCGCTTACGAGGCGCTAGCGGGGGGCGGCACGCTGCCGGCCGTGCTCTCGGCGGCAAACGAAATCGCGGTGGATGCGTTCGTTGCGGGAAGGATCGAATTCGGGCGAATTTTCGAGGTCATCGAGGGCGCGATGAGCCAAGCGCTGCCCGAGGAGGAGACCCTGCAGGGGATTCGCGCCGCGGATGGCCAGGCTCGCCGGACCGCCGGAGAGATCGTCGCGGCTATCGAAGGGCAGTGAGTCAGTGAGTTTGTTAGCCGTTGTCACCCTGGTCGGATTCGAGAAGGTTGTTACCTTCCTCGTGATGCTTTCCGTTTTGATCGTGCTGCACGAGCTCGGTCACTTCGTGCTCGCACGCCGCAACGGAGTGAGGATCAACGAGTTTGCCGTAGGCTTCGGTCCGAAGCTTGCGAGCTGGACCAGCCCGCGTAGCGGCACGCTCTACTCGCTGCGCATCCTGCCGATCGGCGGTTTCTGCGCCATGGAGGGTGAGGACAATCGCGTCTCCGAGGCCGAGCAGCAGCGCGAGTTTCGCTCGCAAGGCACCATCGCCCAGAACAATTTTCAGGCGAAGTCTCCGTGGCGCCGTCTGGCGATCATTCTGGCCGGCCCGTTCGCGAACTTTTTGCTCTGCTACCTCATCCTATTGACGGCCGCCCTCGCGTTCGGCGTCGCGAGCGACAAGGCGAATCAGCCGGTCGTCGGCGAGGTGCTGCCCGGATCGCCGGCGGCCATTGCGGGGATTGCGCCGGGCGATCGCATCGTCGCGATCGATAACGCCGCGATTGCAAACGGGAAGAGTCTCGTCGACACGATCCACAACGCGCTCGGGAAGCGGCTGGACCTTGTCTATGAGCGCAACGGCATACGCACGGAGGTGTACGTCGTTCCGCGCGCGTGTCCGGCGCAGGTCGGGAGGAGCTTCGGCTGCATCGGATTCTCGCCAGTCCCGGCGTACGAGCGCGTCGGCGTGATGCAGGCGGTGCGCGAGAGTGGCAGCGAGTTCGTCGCCATTGCGAGTCAGACGTTCGGCGGCCTCGGTCTCCTCGTGACGCAGTTCGCGAAGTACGCGCCGCAGATCGCGGGACCGATCGGCATGGGCGAGGTCGCGGCGACCGTGCAGGATTGGGGTTGGGGGCCGTACTTTTCGCTGGCAGCGACGATCTCGTTCGCCCTCGGGCTGTTCAACCTGCTGCCGATTCCCGCGCTCGACGGCGGCCGGGCCGCGTTCATCGTCGCGGAGCTGATCCGCGGACGCCCGGTGGATCCGGAGAAGGAGGCGATGGTGCACATCGCCGGCTTCGCAGCGCTGATGGCGCTGATCATGCTCGTCGCGTTCCACGACATCGCGCGCATCATCAACGGACAGGGAGTGATGTAGTGCTGCGCGTCAGGCGGAAGAGCAAGCCCATTTTCCTTCAGAACAAGACCGGAAAAGCCGACGCGAAGAGCGTGTGGATGGGCGGGGACCATCCGGTCGTCGTGCAGTCCATGACGACGACGGATACCGCGGACGCCGACAAGACGCTCGAGCAGGTCTACGGCCTCGCCATGGAAGGCTGCGAGGTCGTCCGCGTGACGGTGAAGGACCCGCCCGACGCCGCGGGCCTGCCCGCGATCGTGTATCGCTCGCCGGTGCCGATCGTCGCCGATATCCACTTCGATCACAAGATGGCGCTCGCGGCAATCGAGGCCGGCGTCGCGAAGCTGCGGCTGAATCCCGGCAATATTCGCGATCCCAAGAAGGTCGTGGAGGTCGTGACGGCCGCCAAGGCGCGCGGGATTCCTATTCGCGTCGGCGTGAACATGGGTTCGCTCGCGCCCGACCTCGAGAAGTCGCTCGGCCACACCTCCGAAGCGATGGTGCTCTCCGCCCTGCGGCACGTCGAGATCTTGGAGGAGCACGGCCACGCCGACATCGCGATCTCGCTGAAAGCGCACGACGTCGCCACGACCGTCCACGCGTACCGCCTGATGGATCAGCGGCTGCGCGAGCGCGGCACGCCTTACGCGCTGCACCTCGGCATCACGGAGGCCGGACTGTTGCGGGACGGCACGATCAAGTCGTCGATCGGCCTCGGGATCTTGCTGTGGGAGGGCATAGGCGACACGATTCGCGTCTCGCTGGCGGACGACCCGATCGAAGAGGTGCCGGTGTGCTGGGGCATCCTCAAGTCGCTCGGCCTGCGCGAAAAAGGATTCGAGATCACCGCGTGTCCGTCGTGCGGCCGCGCCGAGATTTCCGTGCTGGAGCTGGGTCGCGCCGTCGAAGCGATCGCCAAGTCGTACAGCGCGCCGGTGAAGGTCGCGGTGATGGGCTGCGTCGTGAACGGGCCGGGCGAATCGAAGATGGCGGACGTCGGCGTCGCGGGCGGCAAGGGCAAGGGCGCGATCTATCGTGCCGGCGAGCTCGTCGGAACGTATCCCGAGAGCGAGCTGTTAGGGATGCTGCGCCTCGAGATCGAGAAGGTGATCGCCGAGAAGTATCCGGCTTTCACCGACGAGATCGGCGCGCCGGCGGCTGCGGAGCGCGTGGGATGATCGCGCGGACCAAATGCCTCTACTCGGGGGTACGTTGGCAGGCGCTGCTGCTGATCGCCGTCCTCGCGTTCGTCACGTCGGCGGCTCTCGCGTTTTCGCGTCCCACAGAGATGCTCGTTAACGGTCAGCGCGTCGACAGCGACGTGCAGCCCGTGACGACGGCGAGCAAACGCGCCTACGTGCCGCTGCGCACGCTGGCCGACGCGCTCGGCGCCGAGACGCAGGTGGACGACAAGACCGGCAACATCGCGGTGGTGCTCGGCAACACGTCGCTGCGTCTGCGCGTGGGCGACACGCACGCGACGCTCAACGGCATGCCGCTGACGTTCAAGCACGCGCCCTTCCGCATCCGCGGCCGCGTCATGATCTCGCTCGACGCGGTCGCGCGAGCGCTCAACGTGCGTGCCCGCTACGACTCGCGTAACGCGCGCATCGAAGTCGTCACGCCCGGCATCGGCGAAACACTGTAACCTCTCTCCCTTTTGTCATCCTGAGCGCAGCGAGGCGCAGCCGAGCCCTTCGACTTCGCTCAGGACAGGCTTCGTCGAAGGACGGTGCCGGATCTTAGGTTTGGGTCATCCTAGCCTGTCGAAGGATGACGGCTCAGGCCATTGATTATTACGATGACCCGAGCGCCGTCACGACGGACGGTTGTAGCCCTCGACAATGAGAAGATCCGTCGCACTCAGCCGTTGGCGCAACTCCTTTGCGGGAGCGTACTCGGCCGAGTGCCACCACTCGTGGGCTCTCTCGTAGGAGGGGAATTCGAGCACGACGATCCGCGTCGGGTCCCACGATCCCTCCAATACGTTCATCTGACCGCCCCGCACGAGGTAGCGTCCTCCATATTGCGCGACGGTTTTCTCGGCCATGTCCTTGTAATGCTCATATTCTTGCGGGTGCTGTGTGTCGACGTTGACGATGACATAGGCTGGCATTTTGACTCCTAGGCGTACTCGCTGAGGCCGGCAGGCTCCTCGACCGGAACGACGTCTGCCGGATTCGATTTTCTGAATCCGTATGCGAAGAAGAAGACGAGCCCGCAGATCAGCGCGATGACGAACCAGGTCCAGGTCGCTCGCGAGAGACCGAAGATCGCTAGGAAGAGCGAGAAGATGATTCCGAGCACCGGAAAAAGGGGTACGAACGGAACGCGGAAGCTGCGCGGCAGCTCGGGACGGCGCTTGCGCAGGTAGAGCACTCCCGCGCAGACCACCGAGAACGCGATCAGCGTGCCGATGTTGACGAGGTTGAGCAGGTTGTTGAGCGGTACGATCAGCGCCAGGATCGCGACGGCGGCGCCCGTCAGCAGCGTCGTCGTCATCGGCGTCTTGAAGCGCGGGTGCACCTTGGCGACCGCAGGCGGCAGCATGCCGTCGCGCGCCATCACGTAGAAGATTCGTGACTGGCCCAGGAGCGACGCGAGCGCCACGCTCGTCGTGCCGGCCAGCACGCCGATCGTGATCACCCAGGTGAGCGCCGGGATGTGCAACGGCGCGAGCGCATAGACGAGGGGATTCTTGATCGGCACGTGACTCCACGGGACGGCGCCCACGAGCACGATCGCCGTCGCGCAGTAGATGACCGTGCCGATGGCGAGCGCGCCGATCACGCCGACCGGGACGTCGAATTGCGGGTTCTTGCACTCCTCGGCGGTCGTCGTCGCCGTGTCGAACCCGATATAGCTGAAGAAGACGTACGCGCCGATCGCGATGATGCCGTAGGGCTGCGCCGTCGACGAATAGTCGGCCATCCCGCCGAAGGGCCGCAGCGACCCCCAGCCGACGGGATTGAAGTTGTGAAGGTTCGACGCGTGCACGAGGAACGCGCCGGCGATGACGAAGACGATCAGCGCCGAGATCTTCAGGACGACGAAGACGTTGTTCGCCGTCGCCGATTCGCGGATGCCGACCGAGAGCAGGACGCTCAGGCCCACGACGAAGAGTGCCGCGATCACGTCGAATTGCGAGTGCACGAGGTCCCAGCTCGATGGCAGCCACCACGCTCCGTGAACGATCAGGTTCGATTGCGACGCCCACCCGGGCAGCGCGAGGTTGGCGCTCTTGGCGACGTCCTGGATCGCCGCCGAGAATTGCTGTGCCACCGGCGCGGCGCTGATGCCGTATTCGAAGATAAGCGCGAAACCAATGATCCACGCGAAGAGCTTTCCGAGCGTCGCGTAAGCGTAGGTGTAGGCGCTGCCCGCGACCGGAACCATCGCGCCGAGCTCAGCGTAGCAGAGCGCGGCGAAGAACGACGTTAGTCCCGCGAGCAGGTAGGAGATGATGACCGCCGGTCCGGCGCCCTTGACGCCCGTGCCGATGGTCGTGAAGATGCCGCCGCCGATCATGGTGCCCAGGCCGATCGAGACGAGATCCTTCGCCGTAAGCGCGCGGCGTAGGATCTTGCGCGTGCCGAGCTCGCGCAGTTTCGTAGCGTCCGTGGTAGCGAATAGCTCGGACAGAAACGACATTCCGGCGTCGTTTCGCAGCGCTCGCCGGGCGGACCTACGCTTCGGGCGGTTTATTCGTTGGGTTCCAGAGGTGATCCGGAGAGCCCAGCGCGTCGTTGATCCAGCGCGACCAAACGAAAAGCGCATCGGAGAGGCGATTGAGGAAGCGCAGCGCAGCGTCGCTGGGCGCGCCCTCACGTTCCCGCAGCGTGATCGTGAGGCGCTCGGCGCGCCGGCAAATAGTCCGCGCGAACTGAAGCCGCGCGCCGGGAATCGATCCGCCGGGATGGATGAAGTTCGCGAGCGCCGGAAGGTCGCGCTCCGCCTCGTCGATCGCACGCTCCAGCGCCTCGACGTCGGCTGCGCCGATCTGCGGAAACGACGCGTTCGGGTCGGTCCCGGGCGTCGCGAGCTCGGTGCCGAGGTTGAACAGCGCGTCTTGCGCCCACGCGAGCCAGGCGTCGAGACGGTCCGCGCGCGCGCCGGTCGAGGCCGACTCGCGAAGCTCCGATCGCGCCATACCGATCGCGCTCGACAGCTCGTCCACGGTGCCGTACGTCTCGATGCGCAGCGCGTTCTTCTTGATGCGCGAACCGCCGATCAAGCCGGTCGTTCCGTCGTCTCCCGTGCGGGTGTAGATGCGCGTGTGTTTCGGCATTGCCCAATCCTTACGAGGGTCTGGTGCAATCTCCCGGCGAAGCGGGGCCGGTCATGTCCGAAGCGCTCGCTCGGGACGTCGTCAAGGAGATTCCTCCGAAGGCGGCCGACCTGTCCGCATGGTACACGGCGGCTTGCCTCAAGGCCGAGCTGGTGTCCTATTCGCCGGTGCGCGGCTGCGTCGTTTTGCGTCCCTACGGGTTCGGGCTGTGGGAGAACTTGCAGAAGCACTTGGACGAACGGTTCAAGGCAACCGGCCACGAAAACGCCTACTTCCCGCTCTTCATCCCCGAGAATCTGCTGATGCGCGAGGCGGAGCACGTCGAGGGCTTCGCGCCCGAGGTGGCGTGGGTGACACAGGGCGGCAGCGAAAAGCTCACCGAGCGGCTCGCAATCCGGCCGACGTCGGAAGCGATCATCGGCGTGATGTACGCGCAATGGATCGAGTCGTATCGCGACCTGCCCATCCTCATCAATCAGTGGGCCAACGTCGTGCGCTGGGAGAAGGCGACGCGGCCGTTCCTGCGCACGATGGAGTTTCTGTGGCAGGAGGGGCACACCGCGCACGCATCGGCAGACGAGGCGCGCGAAGAGACGCTGCGGATCCTCGAGCTGTATCGCGACTTCGCCGAGAACGTCGCTGCGATACCGGTGTATGCGGGAAGGAAGAGCGCGAGCGAACGTTTCCCCGGCGCCGTCGAGACGTTCTCGATCGAGGCGCTGATGCCCGACGGCAAGGCGCTGCAATCCGGAACGTCGCACGATCTGGGCCAGAATTTTGCGAAGGCGTACGACATCACGTTCGTCGACGCGGATCGCGCGATCAAACACGTATACACGACGTCGTGGGGCGTCTCGTGGCGCATGCTGGGTGGCCTGATCATGGTCCACGGCGACGACCGCGGGCTTCGCATCCCGCCGAAGATGGCGCCGATCGAGGCCGTCGTGATTCCAATCGTGCGCTCCAACGACGACCGCGCGATCGAGGTGAGCCGCGAGACGGCGCGGCGTTTGAAGGAGGCCGGCTTTCGCGTGCGCGTGGACGATCGCGACGAGCAGCCTGGCTGGAAGTATAGCGAGTGGGATCTGCGCGGCGTGCCGGTGCGCATCGAGATCGGCCCGCGCGACGTAGACGCGCAGACGGCCGTTCTCGCGCGGCGCGATCGCAACAGGGACGAGGCGGGTCAGCGGCAGAGCGTCGCGCTCGCGGACCTGCCGGCGAAGCTCCGCGACTTGCTCGATGACGTTCAGGCCTCGCTCTACGCGCAGGCGAAGGCGCATCTGGACGCGCACACGTTCGTCACGGCCGATCGTGCGGAGTTCTTTCGGCTTTGCAAAGAGCGAGCCGGCATGATCGACATCGCGTGGTGCGAGCGCGCCGAGTGCGAGGCGCACGTCAAGGCGGAGACGACTGCTACCACGCGCGTGCTCCGCGCGCTCGACGAACCAGGGGCGCTGTGCGTCGCGTGCGGAGAACCGGCCAAGGTCAGAGCCTATTTTGCGCAATCGTATTAGCACCATCGCCGCGCTGGCGCTGTCGCTCGCCGTTGCGACCGGCGCGGCTCCGGCCTACGCGCCGAGCGTCGCGGACCTCGATGCGGCGGCGCGCGCGGTGGGAAACCGCCGCGACGTTGCGCAGCGCATCGGGCTGGCCGTGTTCAGCACGCGCTGGTCCGCGCAGGTGACGCAGATCTCCGCGAACCAACTGGGCTCGCATCTCATCGTCGGCATCCGCCTGTGGGGCGTGAAGTTCCACCGCCCGATCACGCGTGACGAGTTCGTCGGCGAGGTCGTGACGTTGGTGGAGCGCACCTTCGCCGCCGCGCCGGCGACGGAGGAGATCGACGTGTGGGCGAGTGTCCCGATCGCGGTCGCCAAGGGCGTCGTCGTCAGCGGGGATCTCGCGAAGCCTACGTCGCGCACCGTGTTTAGCCTCACCGTGCGCCGCGGAGAGGCGGTCGGTCAGGTGCGCGCCCGCGCGAGCGCCGCGAGCGACGGCGTATTCTGGGATCGGCAGTGGTCCCGCACGGCGTTCAAGCCGTCGTGAGTCACCGGAAAACGACGCTTCCCACGGGCGTTCGCGTGCTCACCGAGGCGATGCCGGGAGTGCGCTCCGCCACCGTCGGCATTTGGGCGGACGTCGGCTCCAGCGTCGAGAGCCACGACCGCCGAGGCATCTCGCACCTGGTGGAGCACATGCTCTTCAAGGGGACGTCGCGCCGCAGCGCGCGGGACATCGCCGAGACGATGGACGGCGTCGGCGGAAACCTCAACGCATTCACCGATAAAGAGACGACCTGCTATTACGCCAAGATCATCGATCGCCACGTGCCGCTCGCGCTCGACGTGCTGTCGGACATGTTTCTGCACTCGACGTTTGACGCGCAGGAGCTGAGCAAGGAGCAGAAGGTGATCCTGGAAGAGATCAAGATGTACGACGACTCGCCGGACGAGCTCATCCACGACGTCTTCCTGCAGACGATGTGGAGCGGGTCGAGCTTAGGCGAGCCGACGATCGGCTTTGCCGACACGGTCGTGCGCGTGACCCCGGATGACCTCCGCGCCCACATGCGCGCGCACTACGCGCCGAACTCTGTGGTCGTCGCCGCGGCGGGCAACGTCGAGCACGATCGATTCGTCGAGCTGGTCGCCGAACAGTTCGCCGACTTCGAGGGCTCCTGCGCCCTCCCCGAACCGGAGGGGCCCGCCACCACGCCGGGCGCGCACGTTCTCTACAAAGACAGCGAACAGGCACACGTCATCGTCGGAACGCGCGGCATCGACGTCCGCGACGATCGCCGTTACGCGCTGTCGCTGCTCGATACCGTCCTGGGCGGCGGCATGTCGAGTCGTCTCTTTCAGGAGATTCGCGAGCAGCGCGGTCTCGTCTACAGCGTCTACTCCTTCCAGGCCGCCTATCGTCGCGCCGGGCTGTTCGGAGTCTACGCCGGAACCTCCCCCGAGAACGTGCAGCCATGCATCGACGTGGTCCTCGAACAATTCGCGCGCGTCCGCAGCACGCCGATCGATGCGGCCGAGTTCGCGCTCGCCAAGGAGCACATCAAGGGCAACCTCACGCTTTCCCTCGAGTCGACGTCGAGCCGGATGATCCGCCTCGGCCGCAACGAGTTCGCCCTGGGTCGCCAGGTCAGCCCCGAGGAGATCGAGCGCCGCATTGATGCCGTAACGCCGGACGACGTCCAGCAGCTCGCGCGCGAGCTGCTTCTCGACGAGAACCTTGGCCTGTGCATTATCGGCCCGGTCGACGAGTCGGTCATCACCTGGAGGAACGACGCGGCCTAGCGATGCATGCCATAGCGCCGCATTTGTGGTCCGGGAAGCTCATCGCGGCGATGGTGATCACGTTCGTCGTGCAGGGCGTGACGATCGGCGCCTATGCGGCACGGCTGGCCGGCGTTCAGACGAAGCGAATCGCGACGTCGATCTCGCTCTTCAATCTGTTCGTCACCACCGGGCGGCTCGCGAACCTGTTCATGTTGTTCTTCGTGGGCCCGCTCTCGGACGAGGCCGGCAACGCGACCGTCGACGTCGCGGCCTGGCACCACGTCTTCGAGCTTCAGCTCCGCCTGATCGTGCTCGCCGGCACCGGCGGCATGGTCGTCTTCGCCCTGCTGTTGCCGATGTTCACGTACCTGTTCCGGCGCGGCGTGCACTCGTTTGAGGCTCGCGGGTCGGTTCCGCACTCGCTGGCGCGCCTGTTGGCGCCGTCGGTGATCGCCGACGTGCTGCGCGCGCAACGCCTGCCCTCGCTAGCCGAGGTCCGCTCGTTCGACTGGCGCTCCTTGCCGAAACGCCTCCTGATCTTCAACGTCATCGTCATGTGCGTGTACGCGATCGGCGTACAGGCGTCGTACCTCGCCTCGGTCCTCGACGCGAACGTCGCGCGGACCGCCGTCGGCCTCTCGGGCGTGATCAACGGCGTCGGGACCATCGCGTTCACTCTGTTCGTGGACCCGACCTCGTCCATAATCAGCGATCAAGCGATCCACGGCAAGCGCAGCGTCGACGAGGTGCGGTCGATGGTCTTCTACTTGTCGCTCACGGCCATCCTCGGCTCGCTGCTTTCGCAGGTGATTCTCTATCCGGCCGCAGTAATTATCGAAGTGGTGGCTCGATTTGCAGCGCATGTCCATTTGTAGGTTCGTCGCCGCCGCGTGTGCGGCGACGCTGCTCGCGGGGTGCGCGGGTTCGATCGAGCGCTGGATCGTCAATACGCGCGTCCACCAGGGCGACGTCGCTATGTTACACGGCGACGTGCACGACGCCGCGCTCGCGTATCGCCTCGCACTTCGCGTCGACCCGAAGGACCCGAAGGCGCGTGCCGGCTACGTCGATGCGGCCGCAGAAGTGGCGCGGCTGCAGTACAGCAAGGGTAGCTTCGACGACGCACTGGAGACGGTGGACGCCGGGCTCTCGGTGGATTCGCAGAGCGCGCCGCTCGCGGCGCTCAAGGCGGCGATCGAGCAGGCCAAGCTGCAGCGCGAGATCGTGCTCACGAATTATCCAACCTACCATACGGCCGGACTCGAGATTCAACGCTCGTACGCGCAGCTCAACTCGATGAACGGCGTGCTGCTGCGAAACCTCAAGCGATTCGGTTATACGTTCGATACCGATCAGCTGACCGCGGCGATCAAGCGCAGCTACGAGATGGAGCTCGAACTCACCAAAGACACGAATCGCCTCATCGTCTACCGCCAGCTGGTAAGCTCGGGCGTCCCGGAGACGCCGGCGGAATCGACGACGTTCGGCGCCGCCTCGCTGCTGCCGCTCCCATGATCGCCTGGCTCGAATCGTTCCCGACGTTCTGGTCGGGCATCGTCGTCGTCGGCGGCTTTCTGGTGTCCACGCTGTTCGTCGGCTACCTCGTGTCGACGTTCACCTCGCTGGAGGTCCGTGCGGCGCACAACGACCGCGCCGGCTTCATCCTGGCAGTGGTCGGCGTGATCTACGCGGTGCTGCTGGCGTTCGTTGCGATCGGCGTCTGGGAGCGCTTTCAGCAGGCGGAGGCGCGCACGTACGACGAGGCCGGCTCGCTCGCGATTTTGTATCGCGACGCCGGCTCTTTCCCGAGCGCCCGCGACGACCTGCGTGCTACGCTTCGAGCGTACGTGCACTCGGTCATAGACCACGAGTGGCCGCAGATGCAGCGCGGCGCGCGTTCGCCGATCTCCGACGCCTTGTTGGAGGCCCTGGACCGCGACGTACGCGCGCTGCCCGTTTCGTCAGCGCGACTGGCAGACATTCACGCCCAGATGCTCTCCGCGATTGACACCGCGCTGATGGACCGGCAGACGCGCCTCACCATCGACTTCAACGGAATCAACGGCATCTTGTGGGCGGTGCTGATCATCGGGGCCTACTTGACCGTGGCCTTCACGTACTTCTTTGGCTTCGACCGTGCGATCATGCAGCAGCTGATGATCGGCGCCCTCAGCCTGATGATCGGCCTCGTGCTGTTCCTCGTGATGGCGATGGACTTTCCATACCGCGGAAGCATCGCCGTCGAGCCCGAAGCGTTTCGATCGCTGCTCGAGACGTTCAAGGAGATTGGGTCGTAGACGTAACGCCGCACACGCCTCGGCGATCCAAGAACTCCCGACCGTTCCCCGCGCGTTGCGCCGTGCGATAAGCGCGCCACAATTGATCGCCGCCCGATGAAGCCAGGGCCGGATCCGTTTGGTAGGTCGGCCACGGCGCAAGGTCCGTCCGCAGCGGGAAGCGCTGCAGCCAGACGCACAGATCGCTGTTGGCTCGCATGCGCCGGTCCTCAATCGAGATGAAGTAGCGAGCGCCCTTGCGGATCGCGCTCTCCTCGTCGAATGGAGTCCACAGCGCCGGGTCTTCCTCCCATCCGAAGCGGTCGATGTAGTATTGCACGTTCGGGCCGTAGTGGCCGATGACGATGATCGCATCCTTTGGCAACGCGGCGTTCAGTGCGGCCGCGCTGCGGTACACCTGCTTGTCGTAGCGGTAGTAGGCGGCGACGGCTGCGCGGCTCTGAACGAGCACGGCGATCGCGATCGCCGGAACGACGGCGAGCAGGGCGTAGCGCGCGGCCGGAGCGGCGTCGGCGCGGCTTACCGCCGCGACGTATCGTGCCAGGGCGCCTCCGATCGCGAGCGCGCACAGCGGCAGTAACGGATAGAGATAGTAGTCGACGCGCTCGACCGTCACGACGACATAGACGTAGGCGAGCGCGCCCGCCAGCCAGCCCCACAGCAACGCCTTGCTGCGCGCCGCAACCCACGGCAGAGCCACGAAGCTCGCGATGGACATCCCAAACGCGACCTTGCCGAGCATCGTGCCCGGCAGCATGCCGAGCGCCGCGACCCACTGCGACGCCTTGGCCGCAAACGCCCCGGCGTGCTCGAACGCCGTCAGCAGCGCGGGCAGCACATGCAGGCGCGTGATCCCGCTGGCCCAATGCCACTCCGCGTACGCCGAGACGCGCCGGTCGTATATCCACAAAACCAGCAGCGGAACGGCGATCAAAACAGCGATGGGTAACGGCGGTAGTGCGCGTCGCTCCCGGAAACGCTGCGAGATCATCCCGGCAAGCGGGGCAAGCGCCAACACTGACACCGGCTTCGCAAGATACGCGAGCGTCAGCAAGACCGTCGGCCACGCCAGCCCGCGTCCAAAAAGCCGTTCGTCCTCGCACAAATAGCGGGCGCACGCGTAGAGGGCGGCGGTGAGAAAGAACACCATCGCCGCGTCGGGCATAAACGTACGCCCGTAGTAGACGCTCCCGGGAAAGACGGCATAGAAAAACGCGGCGATCAGCCCGGCGACCGCGCTCCCGAAGAGCCACCGCGCAAAGTACGCGATCGTTACCACAGTCGCCAAACTAAATGCCACGCTGATCAGCCGCCCAAAGACCTCGTGAATGCCAAAGAGCTTATATAGCGCTGCAGCCGTGAACGGAACGAGCTGCAGCTCGAGCTCGACGTAGTTCGGCGGCGGCCCGTTGTACATCGTCTGCGGCCGCAAGATGTCGAACTGCAGCCGCACGAAGTTGCGGGCGATTGCGGCGGTGTCGCCCTGTCGCCAGCCTGGATGATCGAGCAACGGATTGTGAATACCACGCAGTCGCAGCGCCAAGCCGATGAGGACCGCGGCGACTAACCCGGCGTACCAATAGAGCGCTTTTAATCGATGTGTCGGAACGTCCAATATTTGTTCAAAAAGAAATTGACGAAAATGCCGGCTACCGTCGCCACAAACCACGTGCGATGGCCGTGACCGAGCCAACGGCTCACGAACGCCGAGACGATCAGGCCCACGATCAGTGCGATGGCGGATACGGTCAGGAACTGGGCGCCTTCACGCACGGCGTGGCTGGTCGAACGGAACGTCCAGATGCGATTGAGGTAGTAGTTGGATACGCCGCCGGCCAGGAACGCCACGGTGTAGATAACGTTATACTGCAACGGTTGCGCGTGGTTGGGTACGACGCGTTGAAGCAATGTAAAGACGACGAAATTGACGACGAAGCCCGACGCGCCGACGATGCCGAACTTGACGAACTGGCGGACGCCGCGGCGTTGGGCGACGGAGGCGATCACGCTACGCAACCCAGTACCAGTCGGCGAACAACACCGTGAACAGGCCGAGCAACGGGAGCGAGAAGGCGAGGATGATGTTGTTGACCCACGGCCGGTCGCCCCAGCGCGCCAAGATCGCGAACATCGGGAAGAGCACGAGTGCGAAGCGCGGCATCGACATGAGGTTCGAGGTCGACATCGGCACGAGGATGGAGAGAGCCATGTACGCGATGTACGAGGGCCGCAGGCTGTGCCATCCGGCGAGCAGCACGGCGATCATCAGCAGCGTGAACGCGATCTCCAGAGACTGATTCGCCGCGAGCTGCCCGCTCGTCGCGTGGATCAGCTTTTCAAACGCGTTGGCGAGGCTGACCCACGGCGGCGCGAGGTGCCGGTTCCAGTGGATCTGAACGTGCGAGAAGTAGAGCGGGTCGGCTCGTAGGACCCAGAGATAGGCCATGTAGATCGCGAGCCCGAGCGGGATCAGCGCCCCCGCAGCGAGATCGTAAAGGGCGCGCGGGCGAAGCGGTCGTTCCTGGGTCAGCCACTCGATGATGAACGGAACGAGCAAGAGGACGCCCTCGACGCGCGTGAGCGCGGCGAAGAATCCGAAGATTCCCGCCATCCACCACTGCCGCGAGCGCATGTAATAAAACGACGCGACGGTCAGCATGAAGAAGAGCGATTCCGAGTAGACCGCCGTGAAGTACACGGCCGTTGGAAAGATCGAGACGTAAAAGATGGCCCGTCGCGCGACCGCGCGGTCGTATTCGTGCTCGAGAAGTTTGTACAAGTAGAGCAGGCCGAAGAAGAAGGACGCGCTCGAAATGAGCAGGCCGGCGATCAAGTGATTACCGGCGAGGGAGCCTACGATTCGGATCAAGAGCGGATAGAGCGGGAAGAACGCCATGTCCGTTCCCTGGTAGCCGAGCGTGGCGATGTCGAGGTAGTGGACCGCGTCCCACCGGCCCCAGACGGCGAGCAGGATGTGTGACGACTCCTGAACGTGCGTTCCGGCGCGCTGGCTGATGATGACCGCCGCGAGCTCGGCGATCACGATGATCGCGAGCCGCGTGGCGGCGAAGTCGATGAGGACCTCGCGAACGGTTTGGTTGAACCGAGCGGCGATGAGCACCTTGCCCACGCAGCAGAGTGCGGCGGCTACGAGGAACAAGCGCGCGCCGGTCGTGAGCTGCGGCTCGACGACGAACGTGACCCACAGAATCAAGAATGGCGGCCACGTGAGCGCGTCGTAGCGCAATGCACGATCGAGCGTTATGCCGGCGCGGAGAGAAAAGTAGCGCGAGTAGGCCATCCAGGCCGCGACGGCGAGCGCGAGGCCGCCGAGCGTGAAAACCAAGAGCCCAAGCTCGCCGATCGCGCCGTGGTGGCGCGGGACGATTAGCGCGTACCACGCGAAGAAACCGAGCGTGAGCCCAGCGGCTGCGACCGCGACGAGCGCGGCCCAGCCCGCGATCAGCAGATCGCTCGGGCGGAAGAGGCGCGAATAGAACGACGGCGAGAGTTGGGTACCGGCGGACACGCGGTGACTGTGTTTAAGAGGAAATGTGCCGCATCCCTTTGTAGGTCACGGGCGATGGCACGGTCGATGATGCGGACGGTGCTGGACCACCCGGTTCACTCGCTCGATTTCGTCAAGGTCACCGAAAGCGCGGCGCTCGCGGCGTCGCGTTGGATGGGGCGTGGCGAACGCGACGCCGCGGACGGCGCCGCGGTGGAGCGCATGCGCGAGGCGCTCGGCGAGATGGAGATTTCCGGTCGCATCGTCATCGGCGAGGGCGAGCGCGACGAGGCGCCGATGCTCTACATCGGCGAGGAAGTCGGCAGCGGCGGGAAAGAGGTCGACATCGCCGTCGATCCCGTCGAGGGCACGAACCTCGTGGCGAACGGGCTCCCCAACGCGATTGCCGTTATGGCCATCGCCGAGCGCGGAACCTTGCTGCACGCGCCGGACACGTACATGCGCAAGCTCGCGGTAGGCCACAAAGCGGCGCCGTACGTGCACATCGACGCTCCGGTGCGCGAAAACCTCGAGGCCGTCGCCAACGCGCTGGACAAGCCGATCAACGACGTCTGCGTGATCATCCTCGATCGTCCACGCCATGCCGATCTGATTCGCGACGTGCGCGCCGCGGGAGCGCGGATTCGTTTGATATCCGACGGCGACGTCGACGCGTGCATCGCGACGGCGATCGAGTCGACGGGCATTCACGTCGCGATGGGAACGGGCGGCGCGCCGGAAGGCGTGCTGGCCGCCGCCGCGATCAAGTGTCTCGGAGGGAACTTCATGGGGCGCCTTCAACCGCGTAATCCGCAGGAGGCGCAACGCGCGATCGACATGGGCTTCGGCGACCTCGAGCGCGTGCTCGAGCTCGACGACCTCGTTCGCAGCAACGACGTGATCTTCTGTGCGACCGGAATCACCGACGGCGACCTCGTCCGCGGCGTGCGTTTCTTCGGCAATCAGGCGCGCACGCATTCGATCTTAGTCCACTCGAGCGGCACCGTCCGCTTCATCGAATCGACTCACCGGCTCGGCGCGCGTCCGGCCGGGCGTTGATGGAGAGCCGTTCGCGCCGGCATGAGCTGATCGTCATCGGAGCGGGCTCGGCGGGCTACGCCGCCGCCCGTACCGCGCGCGACGTCGGCTGCGACGTGGCGCTGGTAGACCCGGGCCCCTTAGGGGGCCTTTGCATTCTTCGCGGCTGCATGCCGAGCAAGGCGCTCCTAGCATCGAGCGACGCCCTGCAGGACGCACGCGACGCGCGCGCGCTCGGAATCGACGTTGAGCACGTCGGCGTGCGAATGGGCTTCATCGCGGCGCGCAAGCGCGCACTGGTGCAAGAGTTCGCCGACTATCGCATCGAGGGAATCGAGGAATTCCCGCTATACCTCGGCGCGGCGCGGTTCCTGACGGCGACGCGGATCGCGGTCGGCGACGACACGATCCTGGAGGCGCCCAAGTTCGTCATCGCGACCGGGAGCGTGGTCGCCCCGCCGCTGCTGCCCGGTCTGGCGCAGACCGGCTACATCGATAGCGACGCGGTGCTGGAGCTCGAAGAGATCCCGAAGTCCGCGATCGTGCTCGGCGGAGGATACACGGCGTGCGAGCTCGGGCAGTTTCTGTCGCGAATGGGCGCCCGAACGACCATGCTGATTCGCAGCGGGCACCTCCTGACGCCGAGCGACGACGACGTCGGCGACGCGCTGACGCGCTATTTTCGAGACGAGGGGATCGAAGTCGTGACGCACGCGACGCTCGTGAGCGCGCAGCGCCGCGGGGAAGAGAAGGTCGTGCGTTACGTCGCGGAGGGCGAGGAGCGGGAAGCGGCGGGTGAGGCAATCTTCTACGCGCTCGGGCGCGCGCCCAACGTTCATGGGTTGGGCCTGGAGGCGGCCGGGATCGCCTACGGAGCGCGCACCGGCATCACGGTCGACGCGATGCTGCGCACGACGAATCCCGACGTGTACGCCGTGGGCGACGCGACCGGAGAGTACATGCTCGTGCACGTCGCGATCTATCAGGGTGAGGTCGCCGCGCGCAACGCCTGCACGGACGCCGGCGAGGCCGCAGACTATCGTCTCGTGGGAGCGCACACGGTCTTTTCGGATCCGCAAGTCGCCACGGTCGGCAAGAGCGAGAAGGATCTGCGGCGCGAGGGCGTCGCCTACGTCAGCGGCCGATACGACTTCGCAGAGCACGGCAAGGCGCAGCTCTTGGCCAAGACCAAAGGCTTCGTGAAGATGATGGCCGACAGCCGCGGCGGCCGCATCCTTGGCGCCGCCGTGATCGGTCCGGAGGCCTCCGAGCTGATCCACGAGCTGATCGTAGCGATGAGCTTTGGGGCCACGGTCGATCAGTTCATGCGCATCCCGCACCTGCATCCCACCCTCGCAGAGATCTGGACGTACCCGGCCGAGGCCTGCGCGGCGAAGTTGGGCATGAAGATCCCTGGAGACGAACAGATGGAAACGGCGACTAGTATCCCGGCCGAGCGCGTGCGGTGAGTGAGACTCCCGTTCGTCTGCGCGCGGCCATCCTTCAGACGAAACCGGCGAAAGGGCAATACTCGCGAAACCTGCGGAGCGCGGCGGAGGCGTTCGCGCAGCTCTCGGACGATCCGCCCGACCTCATCGTCCTTCCCGAGGCGGCGCTCACCGGGTACTTCCTCGAGGGCGCGGTGTACGACTTAGCGCTGCCCGCGGCGCGCTTTGCAACCGATCTCGCCGAGGCCTGGCGCGGCGCCTGCACCGGCCGCCCTGCGGACATTGTCGCTGGATTTTACGAGAACGACGCGGGGACGTACTACAACAGCGCGGTCTACCTGCACGTGACCCCGGACGGCGACCGGATCGTACACCTGCATCGCAAGATGTTTTTGCCGACGTATGGAGTGTTCGACGAGGAGCGCTTCCTGTCGCGCGGACACAACCTGGGCGTCTTCGAGACGCGCTTCGGGTGCATGGCGCTGCTGATCTGCGAGGACGCGTGTCACGCGATCGTGCCGACCATCGCCGCGATCAAAGGCGCCCGAGTGCTCATCGTGCCAAGCGCGTCACCCGGCCGCGGTGTCGACAATGCCGGCGAGCTCGGCAGTATCGCCCAGTGGCGCGAGATGCTGCGGCTCGCGGCGATCGAGCACGGCATCTTCGTGATCTACGCCGGCCTGACCGGGTTCGAGGGCGGAAAGGGAATGAGCGGCACGTCGTGCGTCATCGATCCGTTCGGTCGCGTGCTGGTGGAGGCCCCGCCGTTAGAACCATGCATACTGCGCTGCGACCTCGATTTGCGCGAGATCGATGTCGCCCGCGCGAGCCTCCCTCTGCTCGGCGATTTGGGCTCGGCGCTGCCGGATCTCCTCTTGGACGAAGATCTGCCGCTGCCGCGAGGCGAACGTGCTGCCGGTCGTTGAGCCTTCGGCGACGGTCCCGGCTCCTCCGCGCCTCGACGCGGAGGTAACCACGGCATGGCTCGTCGCGTTTTTGCGCGACGAGCTCGTCGTGCGACGGAAGATTCCGCGGGCTGTGCTGGGACTATCGGGCGGCGTCGATTCGGCGGTGACGGCGTTCCTGTGCACCCGCGCGCTTGGGCCGGGGAACGTCTACGCGATCCGCATGCCGTACAAAACGTCGCAGGCATCGAGCCTGACCGATGCCGCGCTCGTCGTCGGCGCGCTCGGAATCCACTGCGCGACGATCGACATCAGCGCGGCGGTCGACGGCTACCTCCAATACGAGCCCAGCGCGGACGCGCGCAGGCGCGGTAACGTCATGGCGCGGATGCGCATGGTCGCGCTGTTCGATCAGTCAGCGAAGTTGGAAGCGCTGCCGATCGGCACGGGAAACAAGACGGAACGACTGCTCGGGTACTTCACGTGGCACGCCGACGACACGCCGCCGGTCAATCCGATCGGCGATCTCTTCAAGAGTCAGGTGTGGGAGCTCGCGCGCTACCTAGGCGTTCCCGAGCGGCTCATCGAGAAGGCGCCGACCGCGGATCTCGAGGCCGACCAGACCGATGAGGCCGATCTCGGCATCAGCTACCGCGACGCCGACGCGATCCTTAACCTCATCCTGCTGGGCTATTCGAACGTACAGCTCGTCGAGCGCGGCTTTTCGCCGGAACGGGTCGCTCTGGTCCGCGGGCGTGTCGACGGGACGCACTGGAAGCGGCACCTGCCGACGACCGCCATGCTGACCAACACCGCGATCAACGAGTTCTACCTTCGCCCGGTAGATTTTTGACCGCGCTTGCCATGCGAAGACCGTTTTTTCCGGTGGGTCTCAATTTGGATGGGCGCCGCTGCGTGGTCATCGGCGGCGCCGACGACCGCGAGGCAATCGAGAAGGAGGCGGCGCTGCGCGAGGCGGGCGCGGACGTCGCGCGCGTGTACGATCCGTGCGAGCTGCGCGACGCGGACCTCGCCGGCGCGTTCTTCGTGATATCCACGCCGCAAGACGCGACGCTCTCGGCGCGCCTGCGTGCGCTTGCCGACCGCGATCGCTTCTTACTGTGCTGCATCGATCAGCCCCGCTTCGGCTTCGTGGCGATGGCGGCGATCGCGAAGGCCGGTCCGGTGCGCGTGGCGATCTCCACGGCCGGCCTCGCGCCGCGCGTGGGCAAGGTCCTCAAGATCGCGCTGCAGCGCGTGATGGACGCCCGCTTCGCGCGCTTCGTTGGGCGACTTGCGGAGATGCGCGCGGAGACGCACGCGGCCCATCCGCGGCCCGAAGACTCGGGCGCGCGGCGGAGCGCGATGATCGAGGCCGCGCGCGGATTCGAGGCCGACGTGCGGTTCGAGTATCCGGCTTGGTTCGAGGAGGGCGATGCCGAGCGTTGAGCTCGTCGCCGTCGGCACCGAGATCCTGCTCGGGCAACTGGTCGACACGAACACCGCGTTCATCGCTGCGCGCCTGGCCGAGGCCGGGATAGACGTCCACGCGACGCACGCCGTCGGCGACAATCGCGAGCGGATCGCGGCGGCGATTCGCTCGGCGCTGAACCGGGCCGAGGGCGTACTAACGACGGGCGGTCTTGGCCCGACTATCGACGATATCACCAAGGAAGCGGTGTGCGACGCGTTGGGCCTCGGCGTACAGCTCTACGAGCCGGCCCTCGCGCACATGGAGGCGGTGTTCGCTGCGCACGGCCGGCCGATGCGCCCGAACAATCGGAAACAGGCGGAACTTCCGGAGGGGAGCCGGCCGCTCGACAACCCCAACGGAACGGCGCCCGGATTCATCGCGTTCGCCGCTGCCGGCAAGTTCGTCGCGTGCATGCCGGGAGTGCCGCGCGAAATGAAGCCGATGCTGGAGGGCCAGGTGGTGCCCTTTCTGCGCGCGAGATTCGGCGCGCGCGAACGGATCTACACGCGCGTGCTGCACACGATCGGAATCGGCGAGTCGGAGATCGATCATCGCATCGACGATCTCTTTCGCAGCTACGAAAATCCGAAGGTCGCGGTGCTGGCGCACGACTTTCGTGCCGACGTAAAGATTACGGCAAAGGCCGCCTCAGAGGCGGACGCCGAGGCGATGATCGCACCGCTGCAGGAGGACGTCGAACGCCGGCTCCTCGGCCATATCTTCGGCCGCGACGACGCGACCCCGGCCAGCGCGGTTCTCGCCCTGCTGCGCGAGCGCGGTCGAACGCTCGCGATCGCGGAGTCGTGCACCGGCGGCCTCGTGTCCGCTGCGCTGACGAGCGTGCCGGGAGCCTCGCTGAGTTTCAGGGGCGGGGTCGTCGCGTACGACAACGCCGTGAAGGTCGCCCAGCTCGGCGTCGATGTTGAAACCCTTGCGACGGCGGGGGCGGTGAGTGAGGAGGCGGCGCGTGAGATGGCGCGCGGCGCGCGCGCGCGCCTCGGCGCTGACGTCGGCTTATCGACTACCGGCATCGCCGGGCCCGACGGCGGTACGCCGGAGAAGCCGGTCGGGCTGGTCTGGATCGCGCTGGACGATGGGGAAACGCGCGCGCACCGGATGCAGCTTCGCGGCGATCGTGACGCAATTCAGAGACGCGCGACCACGGCGGCGCTTGGGATCCTGTGGCGCGACCTCAGCGATTCGCGACGATAGCTTCTTCGAGAACGTCGATCGCGTGCATCAGCTGCTCCTCGTCGATGACGAGCGGCGGTGAGATTGAGATCGTGTCACCGTCCGTTCCTGATTGCAAGAGAATGACGCCGCGTGCGAGCGATCGCGCCACGACCGCTGTGGCGCTCGCAGCGGCGGCAAGCTGCACGCCCCACAGCAGCCCTCGGCCCCGAACGTCGCGCACGTTCTCGTAAACGCGCAGCGTCTGCAGCCTCTTGCCTAAGCCCGCGCCGAGCGTCGCCGCCCGCGCCGGAAGCACGTTTCGCTCCAGCTCGTCGATCGTGGCCAACGCGGCCGCGCAGCCGAGCGGGCTGCCGAGATACGTCGACGTGTGCAGCGCCTCGCCGGTGGACGGCGGCCACGCGTCCATCACTGCGGAACGTCCGACGGCAGCACTGATCGGCATCCCCGATGCCATCGCCTTGCCGATGCACAGGATGTCGGGAACAACGCGCTCGCGATCGATAGCGAACCAATCGCCGGTGCGGCCGAAGCCGGTGAAGATCTCGTCGACGACCATGACGATGTGCAGCTCGTCGCAAACCGCGCGCAGAGCCGCAAGATAGCCCGCCGGAGGGACGACGCAGCCGGCGCGCCCCTGGATTGGCTCGATCACCAGCGCCGCGACGTCGGGGTGCCGCGCGAGGAGCTCGCGCGCGCGGCCGGCGGCTTCGCTGGCCGAGATCGCTCCGTCGCGGGGATAGTCGAGCAGAAGCGCCTCAGCGTGGAGCGCGCCCGCGAATGGCCGCCGAAAACGTTCTATTCCGCCGACGGCCAGCGCGCCGAACGACAGGCCGTGGTACGCGCCACGAAACGCAGCGAAGCGCGTCTTGCCGGCCGCGAGGATCGCGGTCTTCAGTGCCGCCTCGATGGCCTCGGAGCCCGTGGTTGCGAGAAAGGTTTTCTCGAGCTCCGCCGGCAGTAGGCGGGCGAGACGCTCGAAGAGTCGTATGCGCAGCTCCGTGGGATGGACGTCGCCCATGCCGTGCATCAGGCGGCGCGCTTGTTGCGAAATCGCCTCGGCGACGCGCGGATTGCAATGTCCCGCGTTGGCCACGCCGAACGCCGCGGTGCAGTCGACGTACTCGTTACCGTCGGCGTCCGTCACGGTCGCGCCGCTCGCCGCCTCCCAGAACACGGGAAAATCGTCGGCCACAAACGTGACGTTGCGCGACTCGTAGCGGCGCAGGAGGCTTGCGAGCGCCTTGCTGCGCGCGCCGGGTACGTCGCTCACGTCTCGAAGCCGATCCTCTCGTCGCTGATCCAGCGAACGAATTCGGCGATGCGTGGCCGGCCGCCGTGAAAATCGCCGATCTCCGGTGATTGCAGCAAGCCGAACGCCGTAACCCGCGCGGCGCCCATGCGCGCCGCCGCTTCGGCGAGGTCGGCCCGGCTGCCGGCGACGGCGAGTGCTTCGACGGAAACGCCGTGGCGGATGAAGTAATCTGCGACCTGCGACGGCGCGTCGACGGAGCGGATGGGAAGCATCCGTGAAACGAAGGGCGGCGGCTCGTCCCAGGGTGGATCCATCACCAGCAGATAGCTCGCTGCTGCGTCCGAGACGAGCGCCTCTTGTTCGGCACCGCGAAAGGCCGCCATGTCGCGCGCCATCGCGAGGCGCGCGACGCGCCGAGCGTCGGGCGGTCCGACCGGAAGATCGACCGCGGCGGCGCACAGTATGGCGCCGAACATTTGGCCGAACTGTTCGGGTGAGACGGCGCCGCCGCGCTCGACAAACAGGGCGTGCAGCGAGAGGCAGCCTTCCGTCTCATAGAGGAGCAGGTCCATAGCCGCGCGCTCCGCGAGCGCTTGCGCCGCGGCCCAGCTTTTCAGCGCATCGCGCGCCACATAACCCGCACTTGCCTTCGATCCGTGAGGAATGAAGCGTGTCGAGTGCGGCAACTGCGCGGCAATCGCAGTCAGGCTCGTGTCGCTGCCGAACACGACCACCGCGTCGAAGCCGCCGAGATCGTGGGCGTCACTCTTGCCATCCCATTGCTTCGCGCCCAGCGATGCGCGCAGCTCGGGCAGCTGGTCGATCAGCGTCGCGAAGAACGCCGCAACGAGATGATCCTCGCGATCCTTGACGAGCACGTCGCATTTCGCACATAGCGCGAAGACTGCCGGTACGATCGCGACACCGATCGTCGTGCGGCTGGAGAGCACGCAGACCCGGCCGACCGGCAGGGCGCGCGCGCGCGGCCGCCCGTCGCGCTCGACGAAGCGATCGAGGACGTCGAGGGATCCAAGCTCGTCCGTGATGACGGCCTCGATCCGATCGCGCTCGAGCGAACCAAAAAGCCGATCGAACGCACCCTCGACCGATGGTTCCCCGTATCCCGTTCGCGCGCTGACCTCAGCCAGCGCGCGGACGCGAGGAGCGAACGTGCCATCAATCCAGCGAGCAGCCGCGGCGGAGATCGCCGCGACGATGGAACGCACCGGCTTCTTAACCATCGCTTCATCTCTTCAGGGGGCCGCGGAACGACTCCCCGAGGTTCTGCGGTGCGGCGCGGCAAAGGGGCCTGCGATGTATCGAGTCTGGCTCTCGCGGCTGTTTCTCACGGCGGTCGCTGCAAGCGCCCTGGCCGGAATCGTCGGGGGTACGGCATGCACTCGCTGGGGTCAGCCGGGGCCGATCACACCGACGCTCGCGCCACTGGTGTCGATCTACGTCAGCGCGAACACGGGGAGCGACACGAGCGGCAACGGCAGCGTCACCAATCCGTATAAGTCGCTGACCAAAGCCGTGGCGGTGCTGGTCGCCGCGAAATCCATTTCCCCGAACGGGGTCACGATCAACTTGGCAACCGGAGATTACGACGCCGCCAACGGCGAAAAGTTCCCCATCGTCGTGCCGCGGAGCGTTTCCATCAGCGGAACGAACTACGGCGCGGGCGTTAAGGGCGGCTCCTTCATCGATGGCTTCGGCGAGGATACGATCTTCGAGCGCATCGTTCATACGGCGAGGCACAGCGTGTACACGACGCTCGAGGTCGTCCCGCCGGCGAGTGTCAACTTCGGAGCCGCGTACGTTGGCGCCTCGAAAGTCAAACTGCCAAACTCGCGCGCGCTCTACGCGTCGGTCGACGTCATCGGCATGCTGTCGGGATCGACGGCGAACTTCGGCGCCGGGATCGCCTCGGGCGCGCGGAATTTGAACGGCATGCTCGTGGCGAGCGGGACGCTCAGCTGCGACTCGTGCCAGATCCGCGGCAACGGATTCGGGATCGGTGCGCTCACGGTGCCCCTTCCGACCTCGTCGCCCTTCTCGGGAGTTCCCTCGATCACGCTGACCCACAGCCGCGGCGACAGCACGATCGGCGCGCAGGTGGCGGACATCCTTACTGACGGCAGCGCCAACGTAAACGTGTCCGGCGAGACCTTCGCGCGCCAAGGATGCGCGTACACGGATTCATTCGCGCCGGTCGTTCCGAGCACGATACGCGGAGGAATCGATTTCGGGTATGGCGTCGCGGGCTCGACCGGCGGCAACGACTTCATAGGCGCTCGAACCACGGAGATCTTGGTCACGCGCCGGAACGAGACCGTGAGCGCCCTCGATGATACGTGGAACCCCAACCAGCAACGCGCGAACCGAAACGGAAAATACGCTCGCAAGATCCCATTCGGATCGGGTGCCACAGGCAAGAACGTCACGATCGTGCACTCGGCGGTCGGCTCGACCGTCACCGTTGGTCCCGCCCCGGCGCCGACGCCCACGCCGTCCACGACTCCGTCGGGATCACCGAATCCGACGTCGACGCCGACATAGCGACTTCACAGGTTTCCTAACAATGGCCGACACGCTGCAGAAGATCTACGCCGCGAAGGCGGCGACGCTCGAGCAGGAACGGCAGCGGGAGCCATACGACGCGCTTCGCGTTCGCGCACTCGCGCGCGTACACGAGCGCCGCGGGTTTCTCGCGGCGCTGGAGCGCGCCTCCGGCAACGCGATTGTCGCGGAGATCAAGCGCGCGTCGCCGTCGGCCGGCCTGATCGCGCGCAGCTTCGACGTCGTCGCCATCGCGCGCGCCTACGGGGCGGCCGGCAGCGATGCGATCAGCGTGCTAACCGAGCGCGACCATTTTCTCGGCGAGCTCTCGTACCTCGATGCGGTTCGCGCCGTCAGCACGTGTCCGCTGTTGCGCAAGGACTTCATGTGGACCCGTTATCAAATCGCCCAGTCGGCCGCGTACGGCGCGGACTGCGTGCTGCTGATCGTGGGAGGAATGGACGACGCGACCTTACGCGACTGCATGGACGAGGCGAGCCGCTACGGCCTCGACGTGCTGGCGGAGGTGCACGACGAGAACGAGCTGCGGCGGGCGGGCGCCGCCGGCGCAAACCTCGTGGGCATAAACAATCGGAATCTGCGTACGCTCGAAACCGATCTCGCCGTGAGCGAGCATCTCTTGCCGAAGGTGCCAGCGGGCGTGTTCGCGATTAGCGAGAGCGGCATGCGCGACGCCTCGGACGTCGCCCGGCTCCGCGCGGCCGGAGCGCGCGGCTTCTTGATCGGCGAGGCACTGATGCAATCCGACGACCCGAAGGCGCTGATCGGCGCGCTGCGGCGCGGCGCCGCGGGGCACGCGGTCCGGTAAAGCTCTCCTATAAGAGGAAGAAGATGCCGGTGCCCACGACGGTGCCGAGTATGGCGACCGCTGCCGGCGCCGTCCGGCGGCCGAACGACGAGGCAGCAAGTCCTCCCAGTCCCAGTCCGACGATGCCGGTGCCCGGATAGATCTCGCCGTGCTGCAGGTAGCAGGTCAAGAGTACGCCCGCGAACGCGAAGAGGAAGATCAGCAGCGGCGAGGAGCGGGGCTCGACCGCGACGGCAAAGAGCAGCAGGAGCGCGATCGCGAGCAAGGCTTGCCGCAACTCGAAAGGCTGGCCCGCCATCCCGATGCCGAGGAAGAAAGCCGCGACGGCGACGGCGCGGAGTTGCGTCACGAAGCGGATTTTCGCTGGCAGCAACCAGGCCCCCCGTATCCCAAAGGCGCTCGTGGGGTTCTCTTGTAGTATAGCCGCATGACAACGACGACGACGCACGCCCCCGACACGGTGGCAACCTTTATCAACGAGCAGGTGAACGACTTCAGCGATCCGGCCGACCGCGCGGCGATGAAGGCCGCGCTCGAATCGGTGCGACGGGATTTCGGGCGTTCCTACCCGCTC